>NZ_VLJG01000033.1:0-29765 GCF_007829415.1 Aminobacter sp. J44
GTCCTGCCGATCTGCGGCAGTTCGTCCAGCATCAGCCAGACAGGATCCGGAGCGACTTGCGCCGTACGATCAGCAGCCGCATCGGCCACGAATTTGAGGCCCAGCCTGGCAATAGTCGCCGAAAGTTCGGGATAACGCTGCGACTGGCGCAGGATCAGCACCTGCGGTGCGTTGGCCGCCATGACCCATCGCCGGAACGATATCCCGGGCCCTTTCTGCGAGCCCATTCTTGCACAGGCGGAAACGACCAGCAGCGCGTTGGCGATCAGGACCAGGTAGAAGGACATCGCCTGCTTGCGGGTCTCGTCCTGACTGGTGTCCAGGAAGACGGCAGCCGCCGGCTCACGCTCCAGGACGACCCCGTAAAGCACCTCGATCGGGTTCTTGAGGAGCCGTTCGAGGTCAGCCCATGACCAGGTCCGTTCCGGGCTGCAATACTGGTCCTGCAGATGGCCGGTGAGGCAGGCAAGGACTCGCCGCGCGCCGGCGCTCCAGGACGGGTCGCTGGTTTCCGGAATAAGCTCCATTGCCAGTTCCTCGGCATCTTCCCCGCTCACGACGTCGAGCCCCAGATCCCAGCGCCGGCTGCGTGCATCGCCCAGCGACAGCAGCGCCGCGTTGCGGGTCGGCACCCGGGCGGTGACGTCGCCCTTGACGTCGAGCGCCAGCATCCTGTCACCGCGTTCGATCACGCCGTCCATCATCGACTGCAGGATGGTGGTCTTGCCCGCGCCCGTGCCGCCGGCGATCAGAAAATGCTCGGTTTCCAGCTGACGCGGCATCGGGATTCCCTTTGCGAGCTCAATGCCCGGCTCCGTCACGCCGTAGCGGCGGTGCCACGCTGCCAGAAGCGCCGATCCTGCTGCCCGCCCGCGGAGCAGGCGCGAACCCTTAATGTGGCGCACCGAGGGCTGAGCAAGTGTCTGGTCCATGACCAGCCTGTGCGCGGTCATTCCCGCCATCATCGCAGCCAGGATGATCGCCGCTGTCCGGATGGCAAGTGAGACATGCAGATCGAGGAACCGCAGCGAATCCACGATCGTCCAGGGCAGCGCCAGAATGCCGTCAATCCGCGACGACAGGCTGGGCGATAACAAGGCCTCGCCCAGCAGCGTCTGGGCCATCAAGAGCATGAAGAAAAGATCGGCAGTGTGAGCCTCATCGGCAGCTGGCAGCCATGCAAGAGGCGGGAACGCTACGAAGTGAACCGCGATGCCGAGGAGGAAGATGACGGCAAACGCGACGACGTAGGTGATTACCGCCGGCAGCCGCGGTTTGCGCGGCGTCAGGGGATGGATGGTCATTGCGGGGCTCCTGACAGTTTGAGCCGGCCACGCCAGATCACAACCTGGCTGCCTCGCGGCAGCGCGGTTTCCGACGCAGCAGAAATATGACGGTTGGCGCCGGTCACCTGATCAACCGCAATCCCGGTTAGCGAGGCTACGCGACGAAGCGACAGGGTTCCGCCACCGGTGACGTAGACGCAGCCATCGACATGGGCATCGAGACGCGGGCATGCCGGCCAGCGCGACGTTTCGCGCGGACGGGTCCCGGGATCGAGGAATGCCGATACCAGCAAAGGCTGAGCCAGATCCACCGCAAGGCCGATGGCGATGATCGACACCACCATCATCAGCGCCGAGCGGATCGGACGCACGGTCGCGACAGATTTGAGTTTGCCGCCCTTCTCCGGTTGTGGCCTTACGGTCGCAGCGACGGTCCGAGGCGCAACTCCGGCAAGGCCTTCGCGCATCGCCGCCAGCTGCGCCAGCCCATGCGGTCCGAGGAGCGCGAGGGAGCTCGCCGGCAGCGAGATCACCTTGTCCATCGGCATGCGCGCCAGCTTGTGAAGGAGTTCCTCCCGACCTGCCGCGCCTTCCTTCCTGGCCGTCTCCAGTCTCTTCTCGAACTCCGTGGCCGCCGTGTCATTGCGCATCGGAGCCTCCATGGGAAAAACCTATCAGATCACCAAGCGCCTCCTGCGCCGCCGACAGGAAGAAGGCGACATCGCCGCGCAACACCTTTGCCGCAGGGCGGCTGCGCCCGGTCCAGCGCTGGATTTGCGGAATCTCGGCCGCCACCACGTCGACGAAGCGTTTTCCCGCCGCCTCGAACGGCGCCCATGAGCCCGGTGCGATGGCCGGAATCCTGGCCGATACGACCGCTTCGATCAGAGCTTTGAGCTCAGCGCCCCAGATCCGGTCGGCGGGCGAGCCGGGATAGAATCGGAAATTCCCGTCACGCTCATTGAGGATCAGCGCGCGGCGCACCGATGGCAGAACCCGCCCAACCGCGGCACTCGTCCGAACCGCACCCCGCATCGCCTCGGGTTCGGCGGTCGCCGGCACCAGCCAAACGGCGTTGATGCCGGCTTCGACAAGATCGGCGTCAAGATCGATCAGACCGCAATATTCCTCCACCGCCGTCTGCTGCGGGCCTCCGATGTCGACTACGGTCGGAACCCGATCGGCGATCGTCCGTTCGATCGCGGCATAGAGCGGATCGAAAGCCGCAACGATTGCGCCCGGATCCCGGCGCACGTCGTTCATGCTTGCGAGCGACACCGTTATTACGCGGTCTGGATAAAGCGCCGGCAGCCGCTCCTGCTCGTCGATCTGGACGATGCGCGGGGCGATGCCGGCGACATCCAGCAGGTCGGCAACGAGCGCCGAAACAAAACTTTTGCCGATGCCGCCCTTGTCGGAGCCGACAAAGATCAGCGAGGGCGAACCTGCGGGATTGGCTGCCGCGTCTGTCAAGCGGTTGGTTTTGCTTCTGGACATGAGAGAAAACTCCTTGTGTTGTTCACATGCCCATTGAGCCGCAACATTGGTGGCCGACTGCCGTAACGACATGCGGATCTGGTGGACGCGGGCGCCGGTGGCCGGGCGCGGCATGGGAAAGCTCTGCGCCTTGAACGCACAAGGCCGGCGCTGCTCGCGCCGGCCTCTGATCGCGTACATGATGATTTTCCGTCAGGCGGCTGCCGCCATCTCCTGCGTCTGCGTCTGGGTCCGCGCCTTCTGGACTTCCGTCAGGATTGCGGCTGCGACTGGCACTGGCCAGGCGTTGCCGACGAGCTGGCAGATGCGCGGATAGCTCAGCGCCTTGCCCTTGAAGGTGATCCCGTCGAGCCAGTCGTCCGGGAACCCCTGCGCCCTTATCGCTTCCAGCGGAGTCGGACGCCGCACGATGAGGCCGGCTTCCGGGTCGACCTGCACCACCAGGAAATGCAGGTCCGCTCCAGTCATGCCTGGCTTGCAAAGCCCGGAGCCGCTCGCAACCAGCGTCCCTAGCCGCGGCGGATAGAGGACAGAAGTCCCTCCAGCAGGATCGGCGACAGCTTCTTGCCGTTCCGACTCGATGACTCCAGAACCCGCAGCGCCTGCTGCGGCGTGAGCCAGTAGCGCCTCAGGTGAGACGCCGGCGCTTCCGCGATGCGCGAGAATCCACAGGCGCTTGCGACGTTGTGGGACGAAATCGGCGGCGTCGATGACGCGGTGTGCGACGATGTAGCCTCCGGCCCGCAGACGACGATGGAGAGTACGCCAGGCCTTGCCGCCTTCCGAACTTCGGTACCCCTCGACGTTCTCGACAAGGATCCACTCCGGCTGGACTTTCTCGACGATGTCGCAAAACGGGTCCGTGAGGTCCCGGATGTCGCCGGTTCCCTTGCGTTTGCCGGCGATTGAATGGGGCTGGCAGGGCAGGCCTGCGGTGAGGATGTCGATCTTGCCATGGTAAAAACTCCAGTCGATGGCGGGATTGGTGATGTCGCCGAGATCCGGAACGTTGGGAAATTTTTGGGCGAGAACCGCCGAGGCGAGCGGATTTATCTCCGCCACCGCGACCATCTCGCAGGCGATTCCGGCCAGCTGAAACGCCGCCTTATCGCCCGCCATTCCCGTGCAGAAACTTAATGTCCGGAGCGGCGGTGGGCCGCCGGCCGGCTCTGCCAATGCTGTGTTGCCTGTAGTCGTCACGCTGCTGATCCTGCGTTGTTGAACACAGGATCAGCGTGATCGCAGCCGCCACGAAAACCGCCGTAACGACATCAGAACGTCAAAACTACGGGGACAGACAGGGCCCGCCGGTCTGGTCAGGAAATGTTGGGAACCAGCACTTGGGCCGCGGCGATGATTTTCCGGATTGCCGTCTCGTTCTCGGCCAGCCCCTCGGCCTTGACCTGCGGCATGCGTGGCAGCGCAATTCGGGCACCGGTTGCGCGCGGCTCTGATGAAGCGTCCCTCTCATACTCGCCGCGCTGCCGCTTGTAAGTCAGCTCGCGTCGCCACAGCTGGAGGGCGCCGATCGCACGTCGCAGTTCGTCCAGTTCCTTTCGGACTGCGTGGTCGCTGGAAGAATTCGGCTCAAGCTCGAACAGCGCGCGGCGATCAAGAACGCCAAGCACAATGTCGAGCTTGTGGATTGCCGACCGCAGCGATGCGAGCACATCGACATGCTCGCGGTTGACCGAGACGTTTGCAACGTTTGCCACGTCTGCGCTTTCCAGCCCTTCATCGGTTACTTGCCTGCGTATCCGTGATCCGCGTATCGCTGCCTTCTCTTCCTCGCCTTCCGCCTGATCACCTCCGCCGAAGAACGCGATCATCGCCCGAACAATCTCAACCGCGGCAGCACGCTGCCGGGGTCCCATTCCCTTGCCTGGATCGGGCCAGACGATCTCAAGAACGGCGTCGATCAGCTTCCACCCGGCATGTGCCTCGTGCCAGCGCCGGGCATCGCGCCGTGCCGAACGCGCATCGTTCTCCAGCCGATACTGGCGCCCGACCCGCTCTGTCAGGCCCCTGGCAAAGCCCGTCAGTGCATCCGGAAAGAAGCGGGCGAACAGCTTCAGGACCACACGACGCTCGCTCAGAGCGACGTGGTCGAGGGACTCCTCGAAGATGAGACGCACAAGCGCGTGTGACAGCTCGCCAGCGACATCCGCATCTTCAAGACAGAACGAAGCAATCTCGCCGATGAAGGCAACCTGCCCAGGGAGGTCGAGCCCGGCAAAGTGGCTGCCGAGCGCCGAGGACACGGATATGTTCCCGAGACTGCCCACCGCTACGAGACGGTCAGCGATCAATCCGATCCGGCGCGTCTTCCGTACCGGCGTGCCGGCGCCTTCCAGAACGATGGTGGCAAGCGCCGCAACGAACCCAGCCAGATCGCCCGGCGACGCATCGGGCGGAATTCGGTCGGCAAGGGTTTCGGCACGGCGCCGGTAAACCACGCCCGTTGACGGAATGCCGTTGTCGCCCAGTCGCGACAGTGTCTTGAACGTGGCAGCGAACCGCGCTTCCCCCTCGGGCAGGAGACGTCGATGCTGTCCGTCGCCGTCGATGGACAGTTCAATGCTCGCGCCTGGGACTTCACCGAAGAAGGCGCCGAGTACGAATTCGTCCATGATCGTCAACTTGGCGTCGATCCTGGACTCGGTTGCCAGTTCCAGCAGCACGCGTTTTACAGTGCCAGCAGTATGCGAACCCGCATCGAGCTTCCGGCAATGAAGGAAATCCACCATGGCCGCCGCCAGCTCATCGACGACATCACCGGGAAACAGCCCAAGAACCCGCAGCCAGGGTACGATCTCATCACGAAGCCTCTGCAGATAATCGTCGGGAAGCGGGGCAGAGCGACCTGCCATCATGCCGGGGTCTGCCCCCGCAACGCAGATGCCCGCCGGATACGCTTGGCGACATCCCCCAACGCAGCAGGCTGGGTTACACCATGTGGCTGGGGTGCTGCTGCGGTCAGGCGCGGCGAAATGGTTTTCGATACCCTCACACGCCGGCCGGAAGGTTGCCCGCTCGTCGCGGCCTCTTTCTTCTCGCTGTCGGATGCCAGTGCCTCCCGTTCCGCGCGCGACACCATCGCACGCAGGACGCTGTTGGCGAGCGGCTGCCCCGAGCCCGATCGCACGCCGGCGGCCGCAAGGAGGGAAGCGATCTGGCTCCAGCTCGCTCCTGATGCGCGCAGTTCCCGGAACAACGGAAGAAAATCGCGGATGACCGGCTGCATCGCACGCCGCCCCAGCGGTCCATCGAGCGCAACCGCGAACCGGCCAGCTTCTTTCAGCGCTGTCTTTTTCGTGATCATGCAATCAGGCTGTCACGCCGCCCTGCCGGCCGCAACAGCCCGAAATAATCCCCAACGATTCCTGGCTACCAAAGCGTTACGCTTCGTCGCGATCCGTTACAGATTGTTTCATTCACACCTGTGCATCTGTGGATGACACCCGCCCGGCAGGAACTTCTTCGACGTTTCAGCAACCTGCAAAGTCGGGATGCGGTCATCGTTCCAGCCTCGTTAAAGCGGAAGGATTGTCCGCAGGCCCTTCTCTATTCGGCCGTTAGATATCGTGACCCAACGCCGGTCGTTCCCGAGCCCATTTTTTACATCTATCGGGCGTACGATCGCTTTCATCGGGCCGTCTCGAGCTTGTCAATCTCCGCCCGAGCTATGTCTAGGCTCCAACGAAGCAGGGCGACGACCTGCCCTTCGTCGGCGGCTTCCACGTAGCACCGCACCTCGGGCGCGTTACCGGAGACGCGGAAGTGAACGGTGCGGCCGTCGGCGGACAGGATGCGGACGCCGTCGCGGGCGTCGACGCTGTCGATCATGCCGAGATCGGCGAGCAATTCGCGCCGGTAGGCGTCGTCATGCTCCAGCCTGTCGAGGAACGGCGCGCTCGCCCGGCTCGGCACCTCGCGCAGCCGGCCGCTGGCGGCAAGCTGCGACAGGGGCATGCCGCTACGTGCAACCTCGCTCAGGACGCAGACGATCGGCAGCATCGCGTCGCGGGTGGGAAGTGCCGCAAGCCGCCGGCCCTCGCCCTCCACGGGAGACGCGAGCAGCACGCCGCCATTCGCCTCGAAGCCGACCACGCGCGCCGCCCCCGACCGCACGGCGGCGGCCATGCCCTCGATGACATAGGGCGAGCCGACGCGCGTGCGCACGACCTCGCGGAACAGGCCGCACGCCTCCAGCGCCGAGTTGGAGGTGACGGGCGTCACCACCGCATCGGCCTCCAGGAGCGCGGCGGTCATGGCGCCGACCAGATCGCCGCGGACGAAACGGCCGGCCTCGTCGGCGATCAGAGGCCGGTCGGCATCGCCGTCGGTGGAGACGATGGCGTCGAAGCCGCCCTTGCCCGCGAAGCGGTGCAGCAGCGCGACGTCCTCCGGCCGCAGCGCCTCCGTATCGACGGGAATGAAGGCCTGCGCCCGGCCGAGCGGAACGGCCTCGGCGCCGAGCGCCGACAGCAGGTCGACGATCAGGTCGCGCGCCACCGAGGAATGCTGGTAGACGCCGACGCGCAGCCCCGTTAGCGCCTCGCGGCCGAAGAAGTCTAGATAGCGGGCCGAGTAGCGGCCGAGGATATCCGGGAGGGTGCGCAGCTCGCCACGCCGCGGCGCATCCGGCAGCGGCGGCCCGGAATGGATCGCCACGATCCCGGTTTCGTCGCGCTTGTCGATCTCGCCGTCGGCCCGGTAGAACTTCAGCCCGTTGCGGTCCTCGGGGATATGACTTCCGGTGACCATGATCGCCGGCAGGCCCTGTTCCATCGCGCAAAGCGCCAGCGCCGGTGTCGGCACGACGCGGCAATCGAGCGCGTCGAAGCCCGCTGCCCGTATGGCGCCGTGGACGCGGCCGGCGATGGCCGGGCTCGACGCACGCAGATCGTATCCGACCAGCACGCCGTCGCCGGGCCGGATGTCGCCGCGCCGTCCGAGCAGGGCAAGGAAGGCGCGCGTCCAGCTTTCCGCCGGCGGCCCGTCGAGCTCGCTGACCAGGCCGCGCAGGCCGCTCGTGCCGAATTTCAGATCCGCTGCCATGCTTCACACGCTCGCCATCGTGGTTTTCTCTTGCAGGACCGCCTCAGCCGCCGGTCCTATCCCGGATGCGGTGCCTTCGCAGCACCTGCCGGTAAAGGTCGAGATAGGCCTCGCACATGGTTTCGGCACGAAACAGTGAGAAGCGGGCACGGGCGTTCGCCCCCAGCCGGGCCGCAAGCGCGTCGTCCTGCGCCAGCCTCAGCATCGCCTCGCCGAGACGCGCCGGGTCGGCCGGCGGCACCGCGAACCCGGTCTCGCCGTCGAGGTTGATATAGGTGGTTCCGGTGCCGATCTCGCAGGAAATCATCGGCCTGCCCGCCCTCGCCGCCTCGAGCAGCACGACGCCGAACGCTTCCGAGCGCAGGTGGGACGGCAGCACGAAGGCCCGGCAGAGTTCGAGCAGGCACTCCTTGTCTTCCTCCGACACTACGCCGACCAAGCGAACATGCGACGGAATGGGTATGCCGCCTAACTCCGAGCGGTCCACCGCCCCGGCAATAACAACAGGAAGGCCGGTTTTCCGTGCAGCCTCGAGGAGAAACGGAAGACCCTTGTAGTAGCGCGCACTGCCGACGAACAAGAAGAAGTCGGAGCCGACACATCGCAGCCACTCCTCAACACGGACGGGCGGCGGTGGCCGCCGCTCACCAATCCCGAGCGGGATGACCTCGACCTTAGAGCGGTGCCGGCACAGCGTCTCGCTGGTGCGGGCATAGTCGGGCGAGGTGGCAACGATAGCGTCAGCACTCTTCAAGAAGGCATCCATCAGGAAACGGTAGAAACGCAGCAGATGGCGTTGCCGGACGATGTCGGAATGGTAGACCACCACGGAGGGCTTCGACTGGCCATGCAGGAAATACAGCACATCCGCAAATGGCCAAGGGAAATGATAAGTCACGACATCGAAAGGCGCAACAATGCGCCCGAAGTCCCTCGCTGCCTGCAGCGAAAAGCTGCTCGACGCCAGCGTGAAACTCGCCTTCATCGGATGGAGGTGGTGCCGGCCGATCCGCGTCGGCACGGCCGCCGTATCATTGTAAACCGCCATCACATGATTTTCTACACCGCGGTCGGCAAGTCCCTCGGTGAGGCTGTGGATGACGGTAGGAATCCCTGTGTTATCTTCGGGCAGGTAGGTCTTATAGACATGCAAAACTTTCAACACCACCGCCCCCCCATTGCCGACGGCACTAGCTGAACAAAGCCGATATGTACGCTGCGCCGTCGTACGTCAACTTGTCAACAGGCGAGAAGCGACCGACGGCTGTTGCGAAACCCTCTTCTTCCGCCCCCCATTCAAGGGGATGTCGTGGTGCAGATTGTAGTATAGAATGTCTGCTCTCATCGTGCAGGATGGCTCCCCCGGGCCTAGATCCAGCGCGGCAGGCGGTTCAAGGAAACGAGACAGTAGCAGATGGAACTAGCCACAGATCAGCCCGAACATGCGGCATTTTCTCCTCGGCACGGGAAGCGGACATCGTGAAGATAGGAGTAGATGCACGCAATCTCGTGTCGAACATGACCGGGATTGCCCGGCATGTGGTGGAGATGTGCCGCCATCTGGCGCTGCGGGACCACGATCTCATACTTTATCTGCCCGAGGCAATCCATCCAAGTTATCCTGTCATCGAGTGGGCCGAAATCAGAACATCGCATCATCCAGGCACATTGCGGCGCCTGATTTGGGGACAGAGCGAGTTGCCACGCCTCGCCGTGGACGACGGCATCGATGTGTTATGGGGGCCGGCGCACCGCCTGCCCCGCCGACTCGACCCCCGCATCGCTAAGGTAGTCACCGTCCACGACATGACATGGCGCCATGCGCCCTCGTCGATGCGCTGGCGCGGGCTGATCGCCGACAGTCTGCTGATGCGCGACGCCGTCACTGCCGCCGACAGGATCGTCGTCGATTCCGCCGCTACCGCCGCGGCCGTGGCGGCGGAATTTGACGCTTCCTGCCCCAGAATCAGGACCGTCCATCTGGGACTTACGGCCATCGCCGACAGTGACGCCGGGTCGTCTCCCATCCTGTCACGGCTCGAGATAGAGGGTTCCTACATCCTTTTCGTCGGCACGCTTGAGCCGCGCAAGAATCTGAAGCGGCTTCTAGCCGCCTACGCCTCCTTACCGGAGCAGATCAGAGCCGGCCTGCCGCTGGTGCTCGCCGGCGGGCAAGGCTGGGGCTTCACCGATCCCGCCAACATCGCGCGCAGGCTCGGGATCGAGCGTTTCGTGCGATTGGCCGGCTATGTGAACGATGCGGAACTTCACGCCCTCTACAGGGGCGCGCGGTTCCTCGCCATGCCGTCGCTCTACGAAGGCTTCGGGCTTCCGATCATCGAGGCTAATGCCGCGGGAATCCCCGTCCTGACCTCGAACACCTCCTCGATGCCGGAGGTCGCCGGCGATGCGGCCCTTCTGGTCGACCCGCTGGACGTCTCCTCGATCGCGGCGGGTCTGGAGCGGCTCGCCTGCGACGACAACGAACACGCGCGCCTCGCCGCCCGCGCCAGAGCCAACGCTTCCCGCTTCGACTGGGCGAAGAGCGCAGCGGCGATGGAAAGCGTGTTCGAGGAGGCGATCCTCGCGCGCCGTTCCTGTGGGAATGCCGAATGAGGTTTGACGCACCGCGCCCGACATGCTGTATCGGTCCCCGGAAAGAACCTCGCTCCGGATACCAATTGCTGTCCGAATACCTTCAAGACGCCCGCGATAATCAAAGCGGGCTTGAGTGACTGAAGTACGAGAAAACCTAGCCATGACCACGTCGAATCGCGATACCGCCTCTCAACAGGATACCGAACGCAACCGACGGCTCAGCGTCGTCGTTCCGGTGAAGGACGAGCAGGATACGCTGGCGCGCCTCGCCGAAGGCATCTTTGAGGCTGCCCGCGAGAGTCGCGCGAAGAGCATCGAAATCATTTTCGTCGACGACGGTAGCCGCGACAACAGTTGGAACGTGATGTGCGAACTCGCCGAACGCTATCCGGGACAGGTGCGCGCGCTCAGGCTCAGGAGAAATTTCGGCAAATCCGTCGCCCTAGAGACCGGTTTCCGCATTTCGACCGGCGATGTCATCTTCACGATGGATGCCGACCTGCAGGATGACCCGAAGGAAATTCCGCGCTTTCTTGCCGCCATCGACGGCGGGCTGGACCTCGTTTCCGGATGGAAGCGCAAGCGCAACGACCCCCTGTCCAAAACCCTGCCGTCGCGTCTGTTCAATCACACCACCGCCTGGATGACGGGCGTGCCTCTCCACGATTTCAACTGCGGCTTCAAAGCCTACCGGCGCGAAGTGATCGAACAGCTGCGGATCTATGGAGAGTTGCACCGCTACATTCCGGTCTTCGCCAACGATGCCGGCTTCCGCATAGGAGAGATCGAGGTCGAGCACCACCCGCGCCGGCACGGGGTAACCAAATACGGCATCGAGCGCTACGTGCGCGGCTTCCTAGACCTCATCACCATTCTGGCGACGACACGCTATCTGCATCGGCCAGGCCACATGTTCGGTGGCCTGGGCGTGATTCTGGGCGCGCTCGGCGCCATCATCATGGTCTATCTTGGCGCGCTGTGGATTCTCGGCCATCCGATCGGCAACCGGCCGCTGTTCTTCGTCAGCTTCCTGATGTTGATCTTCTCCGTCCAGATGATATCGCTCGGCATCATCGCCGAATTGTTTATCCGCCTCTCCGATCCAAGACGGGTCGCGGACCTCGTCGTCGAGGATACCGCCCCCGCAGCCGTCGTGCGCTCGACCCTGCAAGAAGATCGGGTCTGACAATCCGCTTGCCGCATGCAGGAGACCGATGTGATGTCAAAAATCAGGATAGAAGATGGCCTTGTCGTCGGCACCTCGGGCGACAAGTATACGTCGAAAAACCCCATCGCCCAGTGGATGGTCGGCAACTTCGACCGAACTGTCTCGGAACTGGCGGCCAAGGCACAGCCGTCCACCATTTTCGAGGTCGGATGCGGCGAAGGTCATATCGTCCAGTTGCTTCTCGAGGCGACGCAGGCAACCATCCATGCAACCGATATTTCCGCCAGTTGCGTCGCGGAAGCCAGAGCGAATGTCCGGTCCGAACGGGTCTCCTTCTCCGTCGAGAACCTGCTGACGGTGTCGCCTCCCGAGACCCCCGCCGATCTCGTCGTATGCTGCGAGGTGCTCGAGCATCTGGACGATCCGCAAAAGGGGCTCGACGCGCTGGCCGCGCTCGGCGCCCGGCACTATCTGCTCAGCGTTCCGCGCGAACCGCTCTGGCGCATCCTGAACTTTTCCCGCGGCGCCTATGTCAGGGACTGGGGCAACAGCCCCGGCCATTTGCAGCACTGGAGCAAGGGCGGCTTCCTGAAGTTCATCGGCAGGCACTTCACGCCGGTCGCCGTTCGCTCGCCCATCCCGTGGACCATGGTGCTTTGCCGGCCAAATGGGCGCTAGACCGGCCCACCTGATGAAGGCCGCCGGCTCGGCGCTCGCCATCGCCTCGATCGTCTTCATCGCCCTCATGTTCTGGCGGGAACGCGAGACGCTGTCCACGTTCCGCCCCGGCGCGGCGGGCGCCGCGGTTCTGGCCGCGTGCGCGCTGGCCTACGCCGCGCTCGGCTACGTGCTCGCCGAGGCGTGGCGCAGCCTGCTGCTGTGGGCCGGCGAGGCCGAGGCCCGCGGCAGCGACACCCGCCGCATCTACGCCAGGACCCAGATCGCCAAGTACATACCCGGCAACGTCGCCCAGTTCGCCGGGCGGCAGTTCATCGGCCGCCAGGCGGGCTGGACGCATGTCGGCCTCCTGCTGTCGACCGTGTTCGAGCTGGTCTCGCTCGTCTTCGTCGCCGCCTCCATCGCCACGCTCGCCATCGCCGCCGGCGCGCGCGGCCTCGTCGACCCGCGCCTGCTGCTCGCGGCGGCGATGCTCACCCTCGCCGGGCTCGTCCTCCTGCCGCGCTTCGGGCCGCGCGCCCTGTTGCGGCGCTGGCCGGAGGCCGCGCAGCGCGTCGCCGGGCTGAGAATCCGCAACCTGTGGCCGGTGGCCGCGCTTCACGCGCTGTTCTTCGCCGCGGCGGGCGTCATCCTCGTCTTCGTCGCGCAGGTCGTCACCGGCGACTCCGTTCCCTACGGGCAATGGCCCGCGGTCGTCGGCCTCTATGCGATCGCCTGGATCGTGGCGACGCTGACGCCCGGCGCGCCTTCCGGCATCGGCGTGCGCGAGGTGGTGCTGGTGGCGGGCCTGGCCTTCATGACATCGGCCGGCAGCGCCATCCTCGTCGCCACCCTGCTGCGGGCGGTGACGGTCGCGGGAGACCTGCTATTCTTCCTCGTCGCCGGCTTGAGGCCGGCGCGGTAGCCGGCAGGACGGCGAGGCGAGGACACCGCTTTCGAAGAGGAATCCCCATGCGCAAGGCAGGCAGCCCGACGGAACGCAAGGAAAGGCATCCCGCATGACATCCACATTGCTGAACGCCCTCGAAACCCTCCTGCCGGCCGTGCTGACCCTTCTCTACGCCGCGCTGATCGGGCTTGGCGTGCAGGCGGCGGTGGCCGGACATGTCCGCTTCCCCCGGAGCCTCGGCATCACCGCCGGCATCGGCCTGAGCCTGACTGCGCTGCTGATGGTCTACAGCTATCGGCTGTTCGAGAACCCGACCTTGCCGATCGTTCCGCTGGCGGTGTTGGCGGTCGTCACTATAGCCGCTCGTCTTTATGTCGAGAGTTCGAAGAAACGATCTGGCATTTCAGCGGTGCCGCCCAGAACGCTGCGGGGCGCGGTATTGCCCGGTTATCGGGAAATTTTTCCTGCCGTTTTGACAATCATAATAATGATACCGGCAACGAAATATGGATTAACTGCCTGGACTACGGGTGTGGCGGATTTTCCCAATTACGCGGCATCCGCCGACATATGGACAAACTCCTCTGCTGCTTTCGCCAGCAAACATCCAGACGCTTTCGGCGCTCTCCAACTGGATCGAGCCAGCCACGAAAAACCCATGGTCACTGCCGTTCTGGTATTGATCAGCAAGCTATCATTTCACCCACCGTATCGCCTATTGAGCCCTCTTTTCGCTGTTTTAATTTTTATTTCTCTGTCATCTTTCCATTCTTTGGTCCGGGTGATTTTCAGAATCCATGATCTGCCAGCTGCTCTGATTATTTCGCTTCCCACTTTTTCTGTGATCCCTCTGTCGCGAATCTATGATGCCCAGCCCGGACAAGTCGCCGCAATCGCCTTGCTCGCTTGCCTCTTAGCTATACTGGCGACCTCCGCATATCGAAACAGTTTAGGTGAAAAGCTGGTCCTTTCCTCCGTTGCTGCGGTAGCGGGTGCAGCAGCTCTTGGTTCCAATCTAACACTCGTTGCAGGAAGCAGCGTAATGTTGGGTGCAGCGTTCCTTTGGGTGCTTTCCAAGAAACCTTTTCCCTTTCGCAAGAGATTGGAGTCGGCAATTTTTTGCGCAGGTCTGACGGTTTTACTTAGTATACCAATGTATAATATGTACTATACTTCATTTATGTTGCAAACAAGTGGGCTTCCGGGGTTCGACATTCCCTTTGCGGGCCCATTGGCCATGATCGGTCAACAGATGTCCCTTGGTGATGTTGCACCTGAAAAACAGGTGTTGTTATCTTGGTGCGTCGTGATCGCAACCGCTTTGGTTGTTCTTTGGGCGTATCCTTCCAGACGATTCAGGTTCCCGTTTGATCTTCTCTTCTTAATTGCAACGACGGCGAATGCATTGCTCATCGGCTTGAAATTGGGATGGAGCAATTATGCCACCCATAAATGGCTTGCCATGTTCATCGCGTTTGCCGTCCCGCTTCTGATCGCTTATGGAACATCCGTTCTGCGAGGAAAAAGCAGGATTGGGCTGATCATGCTGATGTTCCCATTTGCTGTTCTGAGTGCATCCTTTGGTCTTCAGTATGGGTTCGGTATCCAGTATGTCATCGGCGATGATCTTCTTAGCCTAAGAGAGGACCAGGTTCTGTCGAGTCAGGATTCTATCAATATTCGTCTTGGCGACCTTCGGGAGAACTCGATAGCTGCCCTTGTCATGCCCACTCGCACTGTCATCGTTACCGAGCGCACATATGCAGCGGCGTCCGTTCCCGGCGAAGGGTTGTCTCTGGTCCGTAGAGATCGTGCTGATGCGGAGAAGTATCCTGAATCGATCTTATTGAACGAATCTTACGCGTTGATCCCGACGTTTCTTCCATTGGATGGAGATTTGGTGGCATTTACGACCCAAGGTTCGAGGCATTTTCTTTTCGGAGGCTGGCACGATACCGAGGGATGGGGGACTTGGTCAGGGCGCGGCAGTAATTATGTAATATTCATGCTGCCCGAAGCATATCGTGGGGGCGACATCATGTTGACCGTCACGGGTATTGCGTATGTTCCCCAAAGTATGTCGCAAATCGTGGAAATCTTCATCAATGACGAACTGGTCGCTACGCGGCAGTATCCTGCTTCGGACGGCAATACGTTTGAGATTCGTGTCCCTGAACGAATTCTGGAAAGCCGCGATGGACGTGTGATGGTTGATTTCCGCGTAGCTCAACCGTATTCACCGTCGCAATTCGGCTCAGCGGATGGCAGGGCACTGGGTTTTGGCTTATCCCAGTTAGGTATTTCACCCATTCAGTAGCGTTACCAGCTTTTTGCTGCACATCGTCGTCGGTCACGGCATGTGGGCAATCTATCCACGTCCCTCGCCCGGTGCGTACCATCACGGGTTTCACAAGGTGAGGCCCATGGAAAACACGCCCAATCTCGATCTTCCCTACATCCTGCCCTCGCAGGCGCAGAAGCACGTCACCCATAACGAGGCGCTGGATGCGCTCGACGCGGTGGTCCAGCTCAGCGTGCTCGACCGCGACCTCGCCGCGCCGCCGCCCGGCCCCGACGAGGGCGATCGCTACATCGTCGCCGCGCCGGCCAGTGGGGAGTGGACGGGGCAGGAGGACAGAATCGCCGTTTTCCGCGGCGGCGGCTGGCTGTTCGTTGCCCCCCGGCAGGGCTGGCTCGCCTTCGCTGTCGACGAGGGCATCCCGCTCTGCTTCGCCGGCGGCGCGTGGAAGCCCCTCGGTGAGACGCTGAAGACGCTGCAGGCCATGAGCCTCGTCGGCATCGGCACGACGGCCGACGCCGTCAATCCGTTTTCCGCCCGCCTCAACAAGGCGCTGTGGACGGCACTCGCCTCCGGCGACGGCGGCGACGGCGACCTGCGCTTCACCATGAACAAGGAAGGCATCGTCAACACCGCCTCGCTCCTCTTCCAGAGCGGCTGGTCGGGCCGGGCCGAGATCGGCCTCGCCGGCTCCGACGATCTCGCCGTCAAGGTCTCGCCCGACGGCAGCACCTGGCATCAGGCCTATGCGATCGAGCGCGCCAGCGGCGCGATGGCGGTTTCCGGCGCCATCCGGTTCGATCACGGTGTCGGCATCGGTCGGCAGCCTCCCATCGTCGGCGGCCTGTACTTCAACCGTTCGAACGGAAATCCGTTCGTCGTTTTATCCGGCGGCGAGGCCTCGGCGCCGGTTGAAATCGGTCAGCTCCGGGGCTCCTCCTCGACTGGTGCTATCGGCTTCACCAATGCGTCACTGGGATGGGGCGTGGCCTACAGAACCAGCCTGAACCGCGTCGGCATCCTGACGGACAGTCCCGACTATACGCTGTCCGTGAACGGCATTGCGGCGCCGCATGTCGACAACGCATATTCGTGCGGCACGGCATCGCGTCGCTGGTCGACGATCTACGCCGCGACGGGGGCGATCAACACGTCCGACGCGCGCGACAAGGTCGTGGAGGCGCAGATCGGCGCGGCGGCCGCGCGCATCGTCGATGTGGTCGAGCCCGTGCTCTACCGGTGGAAGGTGGGCGGGGTGGACGTGGTCGAGGCCGGCACGGAACGCATCCCGGACGGCGAGAACGCCGGGGGCGAACCCGTCTTCATCGAGCGCCCGATCACCGAGGAGCAACCGCGCCCGGGCGTGCGGCTCCACGCCGGCTGGCTGGCGCAGGACGTCAAGACGGCCTTCGACGCGGAAGGACTCGACTGCGGGGCCTGGGGCCTCGACGCCCCGGACGACGCCGGCAGCCGTCAGTGGCTGCGGCCCGACCAGCTCCTCGCCTTCCTGTGGGAAGCGCTGCGCCAGACGCGGCGGGAGCTGAAAGCGCTCGTCGCGCTTCAACCGGCCTGAGCGCGGCAACAGCCGGGCCGGCGGATCGACCGCCCTGAAGGGCGCTGTCCAACCGGGCAGCGCCTTTCCTGCTCCGTTCGATGCGTAGCGCAGCCCCGGCTGCCGCTACGCCGCGTCCGAAGAAAKGGCGGCCGCCGCGGCGGTCGAAGGAGAAGACGGCTGGGGACCCCGGTGAGGCGCCGCCAGGACGCCGAAAAGAATGTCCACCACGGCTTCCCAGGAATTGCGGTCCGCATACACCCGCGATTGGGCAGCAAGCCTCCGATAGTATGCCGGATCAGACCGGATGTCCTTCAATGCTGCGGCAATCGCCTCCGCCTGCGCCGGGCAGGTCAGCGCCGTGTCGCGCAGATCGTCGAATATCCGGGACGGGCTGACGATCACGGGAAGTCCCGCGGCGATCGCATCCGCCGCCGCCGCGCTGCCGCCCTCGGAACTCTCATCATAGGCGAAGACGGCGATATCCGCATCGCTCAGGGCGACGAGCAGGTCCTGCTTGTCCTGGTAGGTCGTGTCGAGCGTGATCGCATCTTCCAGATTGTTTCGGGCTATCGCATCGAGAACCTGCGCGTGCGCACGGTCGGAATCCGCGCTCGGATAGAGGGGGCACAGCAGCCGCATCCCGAAGCAGGGCCAGCGCATCGACGATGATGTCGAACCGCTTGTGCTCGCGCAGGAAGCCGTTCGACGCAATCGTAAACGGCTTCTCCTCGCTCGCAGCCGCGCTCTTTGGCTCGCCCGGCAGGGTCGGAATGGCAAGCGGCAAGTGCAGCGCCTCCAGTCCGTACCGGTGCATCAGCCGCAGGTCTTCCCGCTTGTGCGCGATGATCGCGACGCCGGATTCGGCCAGTTCCTTCATCAGCGGGATCTGCGATCCGTCGAGAGAATGCACGATGATCGCCGCGCGCATTCCCCTGTCCAGCAGCAATCGTGTCAGCCTGCGCAGCTCATGCCCGCCGAGAAATCCCGGGTGGTGCTGAACGATCGCCAGCTCGGCACCGGAGGCATCGACAAGAGCCTCGATGTCGCCCGCCAGACGCGTATCCACGTATCCGACAGTATCGTGGAACCAGCCGATGGAGGCCTTGCCTTCGAGCCCGCGCAGGTCGGGCTGTGCGAGCGGCGTCTCGCAGGTAAGCACCGTGGACTTGAAGCCGTGGCGGTCCATCTCCGCCATCAGATGCCGCGTGTATTCGCCAATTCCGCACTTCTGTCCGACCGTGCTGACATGCAGGGTCTTGATCGGATTGCCTTCCGAAGCGCCGCGCCGCTCCTGCCCGGACCGGCGCAGGAAACCGGTCTCCAGCACCTGACCGAGGCGCGGCGAAAGGCGTTCCCAGGCAAAGCGGCTTTCGACCAGGCGCCGGTTGGCCGCGCCCGCCCGCTCACGCAGCGCGGCGTCAGATGCGTAGCGGGACAAGGCCGCAACCATGGCATCCGGGTCGCACACCTCGATCCCGTAGGATGAGGCTTCGACAATACCGCGCGCACCGATGGGCGTCGTGACGATCGGAAGTCCGGCCGCCGCGAAATCGAACATCTTGATATTGGTGCCCGAACCGGAAAGCATCGGATTCACGGCGATATCCGCCGCATTCAGCCAACGGGTCTTGTCCTGTTCGGAGAGCGAGCCGGCGAGCCTTACGTTCTTCGGCACGCCGGAAGGAAGCCGATCGCAGACGCCGCCCGCGACCACGAAGAGCATTTCGGGGCACGACGGAGCGAGCTTCTCGACGACGATCTTTGCCGCCTCCACATTCGGCATGTAGTCGCTGCCGATGAAGAAGGCCGTAGAACGGTCTTCGGGAAGGCCGAGCGCCGACTTGAGAGCGGCTTTTTCCGCGGCCTCGACCGGGACGATGCGCTGGGAGAACACGCCGTTGGGCACCAACTCGATGCGGGAAAGCGGCCAGCCGTATTTCTCGGCGAAGCGGGCCGCATCCCCGGCCGAGCAGGCCAGAACCAGATGCGCCCGGTCTCCTACCAGCCGCTCGGCCGTTTCGACCTGATCCAGCACATAGGACTGGAAGGAATCCCCGCGCTCAAGAAGCTGCTCGCGCAGATCGAGCTCCACATTTTGCGAGTCGTAGACGACGAACTTCCCCTCAAGGGCGCCATCGTCGATCAAGGGTGCAACCCAGGGGTGAGAGAAGACCACGATATCGGCCCAGTCGACCGCATGCTTCGCTTCGTCCAGGTAGGCCTCGGACAGATGGCCCTGCACCCCGAACAGCATGTCGATGACGACGCGGCCGCCGGCCTTCCGCCTCGCCTCCTCGGCCGCCTTGTGATGGGCGTCGCTGAGGGGCACGACGATCTCCTTCAGCGAAGGAGTAAGCTGCTCCTGCCGGAACTCCTCGCCCGGCCAGTCGTAGCTGCCGACATAGCGGGTTTCGAACTGCTCCCCGAGATCATGGTAGAGGCCGTAGAGACGCAGGCGGCGGCCGGCGTGATCGGCTGCATGTCGAGCACTGCAACCTTCAGCTTGGACGGCGCATTCCTGAAGTCGCGCTCCGCGGCCGGGTCGAGCAGGATTTTCGCGACCCTTTCCCACGTGATGTCGCGGGCGACGTCGGACGCCTCGAGGCCCATCTTCCGCGCTTCGTCACGATCGGTCCAGAGCCGCTCCATGGCCTTGCGGATGCTCTGCGCGTCCGGTTCGGCGACGAGTCCCGTTTCTCCGTCCCTGACGAACTGAAGCGGCTCTCCGGAATCGAGGCAGGTTATGACCGGCTTCGCATAGGCGAACGCCTCGATGGTGACATATCCGTAGTCCTCACGTACCGGGCAGAACACGACGCCGAGGCAGCGCCGGTAGAGGTCGGCCAGGCGGGCATCGTCCACATGCCCCACGAAGACGATGCGCTTGTCGCCATGGGCCAAGGCCCGCAGCGTGGCTTCGTCCTCGCCCGTTCCCGCGATGACGAGCTTCATCGGCAGGTCCGAGGCCCTTATCGCCTCGATGGCGAGGTCCACCCTCTTCCACCGATGCAGACGGCCGGGCATGAAGAAATAATCCCCCATCGGCCCCGCAACGATCCGCTCCATGTTCAGCGCGGGGTGAAGCGTCGTGGCGTCCAGCCCGTTGAACGAGTTGAGACGGCGGGCGACTTCCTCGCCGATCGCATACCGGCGTTCGATGGCCCCCAGCGCCTCATTGTCCTTCTCGTGAATCCACCGGCGTTGCGCCAGCCGGCTTTCGTCGGCATCCGGAAATGCCGTCACGAACATGTCGTAGAAGACCCTGATCGTATGGACGAGGTACAGCACATGATTGCGGTGCCTCACGCAGTAGGACGGGGCCTTGGTCGAGATCACGAGATCGTAGGCGTCGAGATCGAGCGCCTCGAAGGCTGCATATCCGGCCTGGATCGCCTCGAAGGACGACTCGTCGAACGGCACGGTAACGAGATCGGCTTCCCACCCCAGATCGCGAATGGCGCCGACGAGGCCGGCATAAAGCCGCTCCGCGCCGCCAGTGATCCCGTCGGGGGAAACAGGCGCCACGACGGCCACGCGCCCCGTTTTGCCGGACATGCCCGAAAGCGGGGAAGCCTGCATCGAACGGGTCTGTATCGAGGACAGCGCCTCGTCGTACTCCGGCCAGCGCGAGCGGGCGGCCGCCAGCCTCAGTTTCTGGTGGAGGCCATTCGGCAGGAATGCCGCGATGCGTTTCGCCAGCCGTGCAAGACGGGGGCGCCTCAGCACGAAACGGGCAAGCCGCGCGAAAGCGGCCCGCAGGACGCGGCGCGGGCGCGACCCCGGCTTGAAGGAGATCCACGCCCACACACCCCGGGCAAACCAGCGGGGGCCGCGCATCAGCCAGCGAACCGCGCGCGACACGGCGCGCAAAGGTGCGGTGATGCGCCATGACGTCGAGGCGCGCAGCGCGGCGATCTCCTGTCCGAGCTCGTCGCCGCGGCGGGAGGCCAGATCGTGGGCCTGCGAAAGCTGCGCCAGCCTGTCGTCGCGCGCGGCAAGATCGGCCTGCAGGCGCGGCGACGACCTCGTCGCGCGACGCCATTTCGCGCCGGTGCGCTTCCCGCAATTCGTCCATCACCGCCCCGATCTGTTCGGTATTCCTGTCGTGCAACGAGCGGATTTCGGCCTCCGTCTTGCGCACCGCATTGTTCAAGGGGTCCATGTTCGCGGGGTTCGGCTGTGTCGCGGCGTCTACGAAGGGAGACAGTATGTCCTGCGCCTCGCCGGACTGCTTGTGCGCCAGACAGGCGTAGTCGCGGGCGGTGTCGAACATCGTCTGGAACGCCTGCTCCATCGCCCCCGCGGTCTCGTCGACATCCGCGCCGTTGATACGCAGGATCGCCGTCCGGTCGAAGCCGGCCTGCTGCACGAGGAATTCCAGAAGGGTCGGCGGCAGCGGCTTCTGGTGCGTCGGATCGATATAGAAGGTCCAGGTCCCGACCGAGATGTTTTCCGGATTGGGAGTCTCGAGGATGAGAAGCCCTCCGTCCCCGAGGACGCGGTGACACTCGTTGAGGAGGTCCAGCAGCGTTTCGATGGGCAGATGCTCGGCAAGGTGGAAGGCCGTGACGACGGACGCGCTGGCCGCTTCCTGCCGCCGCATGAACGCGATGGCGTCGTCGATCTCGACGGAGAAGCCCCGGTCGAGCGCGGCTTGCGCCATGCCGGCATTGAGATCGACGCCGACCGGCTCGAACCCCGCCTCCGAGACGACCTCGAGCCACTCGCCGCGGCCGCAGCCGAGATCGACGGCGCGACGCCCCCCTCCGACATCGGCCGGCAATTGCTGCAGCAGCGGCAGATAGACGCGCAGCCGTTCCTTGATGAGGTCCGGGGATCCGCGGAACTTGTCTTCGAACGCACGGTACAATGTATCGAACGATTGCGTCATTCGAGGATTCCGAAGCTGAGATCCAGCCGGCTCGTTCCGACGAACAGGGGATACGACGTGTTCACCACCTCGAAGACCGCGAGATTGTCGATCCAGTCCATATTGCTGTCCAGATGGACCGCCTGGGAATGAAGCGCAAGGGACAATCCGTAGGATCCCTGTCCCAGATCGCAGGCGAACCGGATCTCGAACCGGATGCGCCTGCCTTTTTCGAGATTCTGCAATGTCTGGCCGGTATGCCAGGTGTTGGTTCCGAAGACCACATGTCCGGTGCGGTCCCTCAGCATGCAGCCGAGGACGAGCTCGGGCACGTCCTCGTGCACGTCCACGTCGATCGCGACCAGAAGGTTCTGGCCGCTCTGGACGACCTGGACCTCGGTTCCGTCATGCGCGTCCAGCAATGCCACCGACCCGATCCGGCACGCGCCGTTCCCGCTGCGGCTGTAGCTCCAGCCGTCCTTGTCGCGCCTCTGCTCGACGGTCAGCTTCTCGTTCTCGCGGGCGGCGATCAGGGCGTTGTAGTAGTCCACGACCTGGTCTGGCTCGCCGTCCATCAGCACGCGGCCCTTGTCGAGCAGGATCACCCGGTCGCACAGCGCGCGCACGTCGCCCATGCCGTGGGAGACCAGCAGGATCGAGCTTCCCTCCTCCTTGAAGCGGCGGATGCGGTCGAAGGACTTGTGCTGGAAATAGCTGTCGCCGACGGCCAGCACCTCGTCGACGATGAGGATGTCGGGGCGTTCCGCCGTCACCAGCGCGAAGGCGAGCCGGGCCTGCATGCCGCTCGAATAGACCCGGAGCGGCTGGTCGAAGAATTCGCCGATCTCGGCGAACGCCTCGATCTCGGGCATCAGCTCCGCGAGCCTCTTCTGCGACAGCCCCATCAGGCCGCCGGCGAAGACGACGTTCTGCCTGCCGGTGAACTCGGGATTGAAGCCGAGACCCAGTTCGAGGATCGCGTTGATCGAGCCGCAGACGCCGACCGTGCCGCGCGTCGGCCGCACCGTGCCGGTGATCAGCTTGAGGAGCGTGCTCTTGCCGGCGCCGTTCTGGCCGATGATGGCGACGGCCTGTCCGCGGCCGACGGCGAAGGACAGATCCCGGACCGGCCAGAACTCCGCCTCCGGCTTCACCCCGGCCCCGAACCAGTTCGCGAAGCGCTCGATGTTCGACCGATAGGTCGCGTAGCGCTTCGACAGCCCCTCGACGGTCAGCACCGGTTCCATCTCAGAGCGCATCCACCAGCTCCGGGCTCGCGCGCCGGAAGAGAGCGAAGGCGAACACCACCGCCGCCGCCGCAAGCAGGGCCGGCACGGCCAGCGCCTCGGGCTGCGGCCAGCGGTCGTAGAGGAGCGCGTCCTGATAGATGCCCACCAGCGGCGCCATCGGGTTCATCTCGACAAGCCAGCGGAAGCTCTCGGGCACGATGCCCGGCGGATAGACGATCGGGGTGAGCCAGAACCACAGCTGCAGCACGATGGCCACCACCTGGCCGATGTCGCGGACGAAGACGTTCAGCACCCCGAGGATGATGCCGAGGCCGAAGGCGAAGGCCGAGATCAGCACGATGCCAAGCGGAACGGCCAGGATCGACCAGCCCGGGAAATGCCCGAAGAACAGGAAGACGACGAGGATCGCCGCAACGAGCAGCACATGGCCGGTCAGCGCGCTGCCCCAGACGATCACCGGCAGGCACAGCCTCGGGAAGGAAATCTTCTTCATCACCGAAGCCTGTTCGATGAAGATGGTGGTACTGCGGCCGAGAATCTCGCTGAACAGGGTCCACGCGGCAAGCCCCGACAGAAGATAGATCGGATAGGCCGCATCGACATCGGTGTCGGGCAGCCGGGCGCGCAGCACCTGCGACAGCACGATAGAGAAAATGAGCGCCTGCGCCAGCGGGTTGAGCAGGAACCACAGCCCGCCGAGGCGCGAGCGGGCGAAGCGGCCCTTCATCTCGGCGCGGATGGAGGCCAAGATGAAATAGCGGTAGCGCCACAGGTTGCGCAGCATCAGCGCGCCCTCCGCATGGCGCCGGCGAGGCGGTGTCGGTGGCTCCGGCGCGGGCTCATGGCTCGTTCATCCAGTAGGCGAGAACGTCGCCCAGCGTCTCTTCGAGCGGGATCGACGGGCTCCAGCCCAGCTGCCGGCGCGCCCGCTCCGCGTCGCCCCACGTTCTCGGGATATCGGCCGGCCGCACCCGCGCCGGATCGACCTCGACCGCGACGTCGACGCCGGCAAGGGCGATCAGCGTGTCCAGCATGTGCCGCAGGCTCGCCGGCCTGCCGGTGGCGAGGTTGAAGACCAGCCCCGGCTGCCGCGGGAGGCCGCCCAATGCCGCGACCGCATAGGCCCGCACGACATCGCGCACGTCGAGGAAGTCGCGCTCGACGTCGAGATTGCCCACCCGCACCACGGGGTCGGCGCGGCCCGCGGCGATGCGCGCCACCTGCCGGGCGAAGGACGGAACGACATAGGCGTCGGACTGCCCCGGCCCGGTATGGTTGAAGGGGCGGAAGCGCACGGCGTTCAGCCCGCCATAGGCCATCTGGCCGATCATGACGTCGGCCGCCGCCTTCGTCGCCGCATAGACGTTCATCGGCTGGAGCGCCGTGGTCTCGGGCAGCGGGCGCTCAGTGTCGATGAACGACGCGCCATAGGCGTCGGAGCTGCCGGCATAGACGAAGCGCGCATCCGGCGCATGCTGCAGGACGGCCGTCGCGAGGTTGCGCGTCCCGGTCAGGTTCACATCCCATGCCCGCCCGGGCGCGCTCGCGGCCTCGGCCGGAGCCGCCACGGCCGCCAGATGCACCACGGCGGTCGGCCGGGCGTCGCGGACCAGCCGGTCGACGGCGTCGGCATCGCAGATGTCGATGCCGGGCGCCTCGCCCAGGCCAGGCGCGACGATCCCGCAGCCGCGCCCCTCATCGCTCTCGAGACGGTCAATGAGGAACGAGCCGACGAAACCGGTGCCGCCTGTGATCAGGATGCGGTGTTCGGATCGTGCCGCCAAGCGCCCTTCTCCCTTAGCCCCTTCCGCTCCGCGACGCGTAGCGTTCGAGGTCGGCATCGACCATCTCGCGGATCATCTCCTCGAGCGAGATCTCGGCCTGCCAGCCGAGCTTTTCCCGCGCCTTGGCCGGATTGCCGAGCAGCACGTCGACCTCGGCCGGACGGAACAACTCCGGATCGATCACGAGATGGTCATCCATATCGAGGCCGGCATGGGCGAAGGCGATGGCGCACATGTCGCGCACCGTGGTGGTGCGGCCCGTGGCGATGACATAGTCCTCCGGCGTGTCCTGCTGCAGCATCAGCCACATGGCGCGCACATAGTCCTTCGAGTGCCCCCAATCGCGCTTGGCATCGATGTTGCCCAGCCTGAGCTCGCTGGCAAGTCCGGTCTTGATGCGCGCCACCCCGTCGGTGACCTTGCGCGTGACGAACTCGATGCCGCGCAGCGGCGATTCATGGTTGAACAGGATGCCGCTCGAAGCGTGCATGCCGAAGCTCTCGCGGTAGTTGACGGTGATCCAGTGGCCGTAGAGCTTGGCGACCGCATAGGGCGAGCGCGGGTAGAAGGGCGTCGCCTCGGACTGCTCCGGCTCCTGGATCAGGCCGTACATCTCGGACGAGGATGCCTGATAGAAGCGGGCTTCCGGGTGTTCGAGGCGCAACGCCTCGAGGATGTTGGTGACGCCGAGGGCGGTCACCTCGCCAGTCAGGATCGGCTGCTGCCAGGACGACTTCACGAAGGACTGGGCGGCAAGGTTGTAGACCTCGTCGGGCTTGACCTCGCGAACCGTCCGGATCAGCCCGGACAGATCGCGCAAATTGCCGTCGACGAGATGCACGTCGTCCTCGATCCCCAGCCATTTCAGGCGCGCCGTATTGACGTCGGCCGTGCTCGACCGCCGGACGAGCCCGTGAACGTCATATCCATTCGAGAGCAGGAGCTGCGCCAGATATGCGCCGTCCTGTCCGGTGATGCCCGTAATCAGTGCCGTCTTTGCCATAACCTTCGGTATCCCGATGCTTCGTTGCGCGCCCGTACTCGTGGACGCGCGTCCTCGCTCTCTGACTTCGATTTCAGCAGGTCACGACCTGCCGTAGACGTCATCGAAACGGATGATGTCGTCCTCGCCCAGATATTCGCCGCTCTGGACCTCTATCAGGATCAGCGGGAGTATGCCAGGATTCTCGAGGCGGTGCCGATGTCCGCTTGGAATGTATGTCGACTCGTTGGCAGATAGGAGAATTTCCTGGTCACTGTTCGTAACCTTGGCCGTTCCGCTAACGACGACCCAGTGCTCAGAGCGATGATGGTGCGCCTGCAAGCTGAGACGTCCGCCGGGCTTCACTTCGATGCGCTTGATCTTGAAGCGATTGCCTTCCTCCAGCACCGTATAAGTGCCCCAAGGGCGATGCACTGTTCGGTGGAATCGCGCAACGTCGTGGTTTGTATCCTTCAGGCGGTTGTAAAGGTGCCTGACATTTTGGGCCTTGTCGCGTCCGGCGACCAGTAGAGCATCCGGCGTATCCACGATGAGGAGATCCGAAACGCCAACCAAGCCGACGACCCGGCTGCGTGCATCGACGAAGCAATTTTCTGCTTCTTCGAAGATGACGTCTCCGAGCATACGGTTACCGCGCTCGTCGGGTTCTACCAATTCTACCACGGCTGACCATGAGCCGATATCCGACCAGCCACAATCGACGCTGACGCAGTCGATATTATCCGCCTTTTCCATAACCGCGTAGTCGATCGAGATCGCCGGCGTTCGCAGCAGCGGCTCTCGCGCGACGTTTACCGTCTCATCGGAACCCGACATTTCCGCCGCACCAGTTTCCAGAGCCTCCCGTGCGCCAGCAAGCACTTCGGGACAGTGCCGCGTCATGGCGTGCAGCATCGCATCGGCACGGAAGCAAAACATGCCCGAGTTCCAGCGGTGGCGACCGCCGGCAAGATAGGCTGCCGCAGTCTCCGTATCGGGCTTCTCGACGAACCTCACCACCTTCTCGCCATCGACCTCGATATAGCCGAAGCCGGTTTCGGGACGGTCGGGCTCTATGCCGAACGTGACGATTCTTCCTTGCTCTGCTAACGCGACAGCCCGCTTCACGGCCTGCGCGAAAGCATTTTCGTCGCGGATCAGATGGTCCGATGGCAGGATCAGCAGCACCGCCCCCTCCCCATAGGCCCGGGCGGCATGGAGTACGGAAAGCGCAATCGCCGCAGCCGTGTCGCGGCCCACGGGCTCGAGAAGGAAGGTGTTCGCTACAGCGGACGCATCCGCAGCCCGATAGGCGTCGTTCGTGAGAAACAGGAAATCGCGATTGGTCACGGTGACGATGCGCTCGACGCCATCCAGCCGCACCGCGCGGGCATAAGTCCTGCCGATCAGCGTGCTACCATCAGGCATCTCCACGAACGGTTTTGGACAAGCATCACGGGAAAGAGGCCACAGCCTCGACCCCGCGCCACCACTAATGATGACCGGCATGAAAGACATGAAAACTATTATTCCCTGTGTTACCTATGAATCCATTTTCATGAATCGCGATACGATTTCATCTCATCCTCTGCCGCTTCGACATCTCAATTCCGGATACCCCAATAGCGTAGCGCAGCTGGAAAATGAAGAGATATCTTCATCCGTGTCAATTTCCGGACTGCCATTGCGGATGTGGCTTATTAACGGCTTTCCCTTCACATAGGACCTTCGGGCTGGACCGCGTCCGGTGTGCTGCCGCCGAAGGCTGAGTGTGGGGCGGCACCGATTGTACAACACGACGACAGAACGCCCACGGAATCGCGGAGCACGAGCTCCTTTACCCGTGGCATCCTCGGGCCGAATGTCTGGTTCACCTCCATGAGGTGGTCGAGAAGGCTGGTAGAGAAGTTTTCCGTTGAAGCCTCTCTGGTCGGGCATCCGATCGGTAGCTGGAGGTTCCAGCCTGGATGTTCGATCGGGCTGCCAGTGCCGCCTGGCAGGTTGGCGCGGCTCGCCATGTCGATATTGCTGCGCTGCGCGCCCTAGCGACGCTGGCGCAGGATACAACGCCCGCTTCAGGTCCCCATCACAAATAGGAGATTCGGGCACAACATTGAGCTCTCACGAGGCGCATCGGGGAGATGTGCCGCGCCAGCTAACCACAGATCAGTTCGATCTGTTCTCCAATCACCACGATGTAGAGACACCGCAATGGCAGGCACTGCCCGCCGAGACCCGCCGGACATTGACGAAGCTTTGGTCCGCCTGATCCTCGACCACGCCGACGTGACCTCCCTCGGGAACGAGAGGAAGTGCGTCATAATGTCTGAGAAGATCAGGCCGCACCATCTGGAGCGCAACGCAATCCTGGATGTTCGGCAATCCTCGGCCCATCAGGTTCTCCACAATCGCGAGAGCAGCGCCTTGTAATATGCGATGCGCGAACGTCTGACGGCGCTGGGCTGGTCTCGCATCGAAACGGTCGATGAAGATCTCGGTCGCTCGGCGGTCGGCGGCGTCACACGTGCCGGATTCGACCGGATGGTAGCCGAAGTCTGCCTCGGCAAGGTCGATGCGGTCGCGGCGCGGGAAGTCTCGCGCTACGCCCGCAACAGTCGTTATCGGCAGCAACTCATGTGTTGCGTCATCGATACCCTGCTGATCGATCAGGAGACGGTCTATGCGCCGCGTCAGGGTAATGACCGTAACCGCCCGGTTGTTACCACCTGCCCGATATCGTCGTGATGACCTATGACACGTGTTTAACGACGTCGTTTGCGACGTATCTTGGGCGAGGTTTGCGATGCGTGTCGAAATTCTTGGTGCGGAACGGCGGCGTCGATGGGGCGATGAACCGCCCCGGAAACTCCGGAGGCTGTTTGGTTTAAGTTATGCGGCCATGGCCGGTTGTTCCAGTGCGGCGTAGAAGTTTGCCTCAGCTTCTGCTGGTGGGATGTTTCCGATGGGTTCGAGGAGGCGTCGGTGATTGAACCAGTCAACCCATTCGAGAGTGGCGAACTCAACGGATTCGATGTTTCGCCAGGGTCCGCGCCGGTGGATCACCTCGGCCTTGTAGAGTCCGTTGATACTCTCGGCCAAGGCGTTGTCGTAACTGTCCCCGACGCTGCCCACTGACGGTTCGATCCCGGCCTCGGCCAGGCGCTCGGTGTAGCGAATGCTGACGTATTGCGACCCGCGATCCGAATGATGAACCAGACCGCCGCGATGGACGGGACGGCGGTCGTGGATGGCCTGCTCGAGGGCGTCAAGCACGAAGCTGGCATGGGCGGTGCGACTGACCCGCCAGCCCACGATATAGCGAGCGTAGACGTCGATCACGAAGGCTACATAGGCGAACCCAGCCCACGTCGCCACATAGGTAAAATCGGAGACCCAGAGCCTGTTGGGCGCCGGAGCATGGAACTGGCGGTTAACGTGATCGAGCGGGCAAGGAGCGGCCTTGTCGCTGATCGTGGTGCGCACTGGCTTGCCCCGAATGACACCCTGCAGGCCGAGTTCCCGCATCAGTCTTTGCACCGTGCATCGCGCAACATCGAACCCTTCCCGCTGCATCTGTCGCCAAACCTTCCTGACGCCATAGACCGAGAAGTTCTCGGCAAAGACCCGCATGACCTCAGGCTTGAGGGCTTCATCGCGCTGGGCACGGCCCGACAGCCGCGAGGGATCCCGGCGTTGGACGACATGCTCATGATAGGTGGATGGGGCGATCGGCAGAACCCTGCAGATCGGCTCGMCCCCATAAGCATCCCGGTGCTCATCAATGAAGGCGATCATCGCTTGAACAGGCGGTCGAGCTCCGCCTGGGCGAAATATGCGGAGGCTTTGCG
>NZ_VLJG01000035.1:0-29667 GCF_007829415.1 Aminobacter sp. J44
TGTCTCGCGATAGCGCCGATACCAGGCCCCGGCCGTTGAGATCCCGATACGGAAGCGTCGTGCCGCCTCCCGCGTCGAAACCCCATCTTCAATCGCCGCAATAACTCGACCGCGAAGGTCCCCGCTCAAGCTCCTCGTCATCACCACCCTCCTGGCAAATCACCAAGAGCAGTGAATCAGACTAAACTGATCCCGTGAATCCTCAAACCGACTCTGTGTTCATAAAAGATGCTCTAGGCAGTTCAGAGACTGCCGCCGCCAGATCGGCCGCGTTGAAAGAAGAGCTTCTTGAGGACCTGGCCCTTCAGGCTGAGCAGTTCCGGCAAAGGTCAAACGGGTGGATGAACTTAGCCGTCGCTCTATGTACCGTCGGCATATTTGCGCCCATTGTAACGTTGCTAACGGAGCTGACAAGAAAGACCGAGAGCCTTACCATGGATGAGGTTCAACAAGTTCTCAGTCAGGAACCGAATATACTCGGTATCGTTGCGATCATGGCTGGATGCGCTGTGATATGTTATTATTTCGTTCAGCGCAGCATGCACTCGCTCACCGAAGGTATTCTGGCGAGAAAGGGAAGGGTGTAGTGATGGAATATCTCTCCTCCATGAGCCCTCTTGTCTGGGTAACCTTGGGCGGCCTGCTGGTGCTTGCTTTCAGTGTCGAGGCCTACGAACGTCGGAATTCCCGCAGGCTCAGAAAAACCATCGAGCAGCTGGACAAAATCCGTGCCGCGGAACAGGTGGCGGGGAGCCAGGAGGCCCTGCCGAAAGCGTCTTCACCAGAAGAGATCGCGAGGGCGGAACTGCGGGATCTGGAAGAACTGTTAGAACAGATCGAACATCGCTATTTCGAGGCACTTCAGCACGATAGCGCGGGCCTTGACCACACTCAGAAAGCTGAATTGCAGAAGATCGATCCGGTTCTGCTCCGCTCGATCACCAAGACCATCATCAGAAGCGCGGGCAAAGCTCATGAGCAGACGCAGCGCCGGCTCGAGCAACTCGTAGAGGCTCGCCTGGGCACTTAGTCACGTCGCCCATCCCGGCTCCCCCCTCCCCCCTGACATCTCCTAAATTTTCCGCCACCTTGGGTCCTGACGGCAGCGTGCCGCTGCCTAGGGAGAGAAATCCGTGAAGATCACCGCCATCCGCACCTTCCGGCTCGAGGAATTCGCCAATGTGCTCTGGGTGCATGTCGAGACTGATGCCGGCATCACCGGCCTTGGCGAGACCTTTTATGGCGCGGGGGCCGTCGAGGCGCATATTCACGACGTGCTGTCGCATCGCCTGCTCGGCAAGGATCCGCTGCGCATCGAGCAGCTGGCGCGCGAACTCGTCAACCTGCCGCTGGCGCAGGCGTCCACCGGCGCCGAATACCGCGCGGCCTCGGCCATCGACCTCGCGCTCTGGGACATTTTTGGCAAGCTCTGCGGCCAGCCGGTGCACCAGATGCTGGGCGGCCTCTGCCACGAGCGCGTGCCCGTCTACAACACCTGCGCCGGCTACCGCTATGTCCGCTCGAATCGCATCAAGCCGGTCGACACCTGGAACCTCGGCACCGCGCAAGGGCCTTACGAAGACCTCGAAGCCTTCATGGCCGATGCCGGCGCTCTCGCCGAAAACCTGCTCGAAAACGGCATTTCCGCGATGAAGATCTGGCCGTTCGACCCGGCCGCGATCGAAAATGACGGCCGCTTCATCACCACCGAACAGCTGAAGGCGGCGCTCGCGCCCTTCGAAAAGATCCGCAAGCGCGTCGGCGACCAAATGCAGATCATGGTCGAGTTCCACTGCCTGTGGAACCTACCGACCGTCAAGCGCATCTGTCGCGAGCTGGAGGCCTTCGATCCCACCTGGTTCGAGGACCCGATCCGTATGAATTCGGTGAGCGCGCTGCAGGAACTTGCCGCCTCGACGCACGTGCCGATCTGCGCCTCGGAAACGCTCGGCTCGCGCTTTCCCTACAAGGACATGCTGGAGGCCGGCGCCGTCGGCGTCGTCATGACCGACCTCGTCTGGACCGGCGGGCTCACCGAAGGGCGCAAGATCGCCGCGCTCGCCGATACTTACCACCGCCCCTACGCGCCGCATGACTGCACCGGCCCGGTCGCCTATGTCGCCGCGGTTCATTCCTCCTTCTCGCAGCCCAACACGCTGATTCAGGAGTCGGTGCGCGCCTTCTATTCCGGCTGGTATCGCGAACTCGTCACCGAGCTGCCCAGAATCGTCGACGGCCATGTCCTGCCGATGGAAGGGCCCGGCCTCGGCACCGAGCTGCAGCCTGCCGTTTTCCAGCGGCCCGACCTTTCCTCCCGCGTCTCGGAGCTTAGTTCATGAAGAACCCGTTCGACCTTTCCGGCCGCACCGCCCTTGTCACCGGCTCCTCGCGCGGGCTGGGCTTCGCCATCGCCAAAGGGCTCGCGGAAGCGGGTGCTGCCGTCGTGCTCAACGGCGTCAACACCAAGCGGCTGGCCGATGCCGCCGAAGAGCTGCGCAATGCCGGCCATCGGGTCGAGATGCTGAGCTTCGACGTTACTGACGAAAAGGCGGTCGCCGCCGCCTTTGCCGAGCTCGACGCGCGCGGCATTGCCGTCGACATCCTCGTCAACAATGCCGGCATCCAGTACCGCAAGCCGATGCTGGAGCTGGAAACCGAGAACTGGCAGCGCGTGCTCGACACCAACCTCACCAGCGCCTTCCTGGTCGGGCGCGAGGCGGCACGGCGCATGGTGGCGCGCGGGCACGGCAAGATCATCAATATCGGCTCGCTGATGAGCGATCTCGGCCGCGCCACCGTCGCGCCCTACACAGTCGCCAAGGGCGGCATCAAGATGCTGACCAAGGCAATGGCCGCCGAATGGGCCGAGCTCGGCATCCAGGCCAATGCGATCGGCCCCGGCTACATGCTGACCGACATGAACGAGGCGCTGATCAACAACCCGCAATTCGACGGATGGGTGAAGTCGCGTACGCCCGCGCGCCGCTGGGGCAAGCCGGAGGAACTCGCCGGCACCGCCGTGTTTCTTGCCTCGCCGGCGGCAGACTACATCAACGGCCAGATCATCTATGTCGACGGCGGCATGAGCGCCGTCGTCTGATTCCTTGTCTCCTAAAGGCGGACGGACGCGACCTTTGCCGCCAGACGGCGCAGCTCATCGGCATCCGGATGCGCGTCGGCGGCCGCCGCAATGCGGTGCCAGACTGCGCGCAGGTAAAGGCCGATCGTCAGGCGCGAGAAATCATGCGCCAGCTCGGCCGGGTTGTCGGAGGCAACCACCACGGCGCGCCGCGCCTGCCATTCGCCGATCGCGCCAGGCAGCCAGTCGGCGCCTTCCGCCAGCCGCTCGACCAGGGCGGCGAAGGCATCGGCCCCTGCCCCGCCCTTTTGCGTCAGGGCGCGGGTGGCAAGCTGCAGCGCGTGGATGCCGTTCGCACCCTCATAGATCGCGGTGATGCGGGCATCGCGCCAGCACTGCGAGAGGCCGTATTCGGTGAGATACCCGTAGCCGCCGAGAATCTGGATGCCGAGGTCGGAGGCGCGAATGCCCGACTCGGTGCCGAAAATCTTGCAAATGGGCGTCAGAAAGTCGATCAGCTCGACCGGCGCGCCGCGCAGCGATTCCACCAGCGCGACATGGCTCATGCCGCGCGCGCCGAGCGCAAGAATGCGCTGCTCGTCGAGCTTGCGGCGAACGTCCGCGTGGTCGGAAAGCACCGCCGGGCTGCGGTCGGCCTTGCGGCCCTGCACGCGCGTTGCCGCATAGGCCGAGGCGATCGCATGGGCGCGGGTGGCATGGGCAACGCCCTGCATGGAAACGTCAATGCGGGCGTGGTTCATCAGGATGAACATGGCCGCCAGCCCCTGCCCCTCGACGCCGACGAGTTCGGCGCGCGCATTGTCGAAGCGCATCTGGCAGGTGGGCGAGGCGTGCAGGCCGAGCTTTTCCTCGATGCGGGTGACGGCAACGCCATTGGGGCGGCCCTCCACCTGTGCGGGCACGAGGAACAGCGACAGGCCGCGCAGGCCCGTCTCCATCGGCGCGGTGCGGGCGAGCACCAGATGCAGGATGTTCTCCGACATGTCCTGGCCGCCGCCGGAAATGAAAGTCTTTTCGCCATCGATGCGCCAGCCGTTGTCATCCTGCGTCGCGGCGCAGCGGATGCGGGCAAGGTCGGAGCCTGCTTCCGGCTCGGTCAGGCACATGGTGGCCAGAAACTCGCCGGAAATGAGCCGGGGGATCCATGCTTCCTGCTGTTCGCGGCTGCCCTGGTGCATGAGCGTTGAGACCGCGCCCGGCACCAGCCCCGACACCATCTGCAGCGAGTGGTTGGCTCCGGCGAAGATTTCGGTGATCGCGGCAGCGGTCAGCGCGTCGACGCCCTGCCCGCCGAATTCCTCCGGCGCGGTCAGCCCCAGCCAGCCGTCGCCGGCCAACTTCTGATAGGCCTCGCGAAACCCGTCCGGCATGAGGACGCGGCCGTTTTCGAGCCGGCAGCCCTCAGCGTCGCCCGGCGCATTTATCGGCGCCAGCACCTCCGCGGCGAACTCCCCGAAATGGGTGATGATCGCCTCGCCCGTCTCGCGGTCCCAGCCGGCTTCTTGCGCCCGCGCCACATGGGCGAGCGAAAACAGGATGTCGTCGACCGGTGCCTCAAACGGGATCATCACTTCACCTCCACTGCCTCCTCGGCCAACCGCCCGCTTGCGATCCCGCTTCCTCAAGGAACCCGAACCTGCGGCAAGCGCGCCAGCCACCTTCACGGATAGCGCAGGCAATAGTTATAGGCAATAATAGTTTCCGAGGACAGTTTGTCGTGCGCGCACTCGTTCTTGCGGGCCCATCCGCTTGCGCATTTGGGGTGTCGTCGCTGGGCGATTGGGCTTAGCACCGCTTCTTCAATGGCGGGCCGCCCGCGTACCTGGGCGAAGGCAGGTGCGGGACCGCGCTCCACTTTCGACCCACGGCGCGAGCAACTATGGCGTTCCTGCTCCCGCCGCTTCTATCCTCGCCCGCCGTCACGCCGGCCGCTGTGGCGGTGCCGCTTGGCCTCGTCTGCGGGGGCCGGGGTACGGCGGGGCTGGCTGCGCTTGRGCAGCCGCACGATCGCGTCGACATGCGAGTGGTCGGCGCTTGAAGGATGCCCCGCCGCCTCGCGGCGGCGGGCGATCAGGCTTTTCAGCAGATCGAGCAGGTCACGCATCCCCTGCCTCTCGCGTGAGCGCAACCGAGATGCGCAGTTGCGATCCGCCCTTCCCTTGCTCGATCCACCCGCGGGCGCTGTAGCCGGCCGCAACGAAAGGCTCGAGCATGCGGCTGTGGATCGGCGGGATGCGGCCGAGACGCTCTCCGTTGGCGGTCGAGACGGAAAGCGCGTGCGGATCGTACAGGTCCGAAAGATCCCGTTGCAGCACCACCTCGGTGCCGGCGGGCGGCAGGGCATTGCCTGCCACCCGCGCGAGCCCGGTGATGTAGGTGCTGACGACGGGAGCCGGGAGCGGCGAGCACGGTCCCCGCCAGCCCGCCGCCCGCACAGGTGAAAAAGCCCCGGCGGTCCATCGCTGCCTCCTATTCCTGTTCNGGTACGTGCGGAGGCGGGAGCGGCGAGCACGGTCCCCGCCAGCCCGCCGCCCGCACAGGTGAAAAAGCCCCGGCGGTCCATCGCTGCCTCCTATTCCTGTTCGGCCTGGGCGCCCGACTTCGGCTTGGCGCGACCAAGATTGGGTTCCTCGCCCTGCGGCTCCATCGGCCGCGAGGAGAACGAGCCATTGCCGTCGATCGACTCGCCCTTCGACCAGCGGCCCTGCGGCGGCTCGCTGCCGTCCTGCTGGAAGCCGAGGAAGGCGTAGGAGAAGTCGCGGTTTTCCTCCTCCTGCGGGTGGCTGTTCGGGATCGGGAACACTTCGGTCGGTCCGCCGAGCTCTTCCAGCGCGGCCATCCACTGGTTCTGGTGCATGGTGTCGCGGGCGATCAGGAACTGCAGCATCTCCTTCATGCCCGGATCGTCGGTCATGTTGTAGAGCCGCACGGCCAGCACGCGGCCGGTCGACTCCGCCATCACGTTGGCGGTCATGTCGGCGGCGATGTTGCCGCTCGCATAGATGTGCGACATGTCGAACGGAACGCCGTCGGAGTCCACCGGCATCGCCGACAGGCCCGACGACAGCATGTTCTTCAGGTTGATGCCGTTGAGCACGGCGCCGCCGACCGGATCGCCCGACACCTCCTCCTGCAGCGACAGTGGCGCGCCTTCGAGGTTGAGGGCAACGGCCGTCGCGAGCATCTCGATATGGCCGATCTCCTCCGCCCCGGTGTTCAGGAGCAGCTGGCGGAATTTCGGGTCGCCGCGCGCGCCCCACGCCTGGAACAGGTACTGCATCGCAACGCGGATCTCGCCTTCGACACCGCCGATAGCCTGCTGCAGCGCCCGGGCAAAGCGCGGATCGGGTTTTTCGACCCGCACGGGAAACTGCAGCTTGTTGTCGGTATAGAACATCGGGTTCTCCTTCTGGGTGGGCCTTGTGGACCGGGCCCAACCGCAACATCCCGCTGATGTTCCGCTGTATATCTGCTGCCCATAGCCAAACCGTACGCCGCGGATCCCCGCGTTGCGGGGGAGGATCCGGGCCGTGCCTTTTATGTCCGGCGTGCATAACTGGGCAGCACTACCGGCGAAGTGGAACCGTGGAGGTGGATCCGGTGCGTGTTCCGGACCCCGCTGAGGCTTTATCGTTCCGCCTGCAGCCTCGCTGCCGGCAGGACGATTCAAGCAGGTCGGCATTCACAAGCGCCACGGCGAAAACACGCTCCACGTTCCGGCCGAACAATTCCCGGCCTCGCGTGTTGTTGGGAGAAGGATGATCCCCGCAACGGAGGCGAAGATGACCGGCAATGACAGGCCGCCCCAGACCACGAAACGCGAGCGCGAGCCGTGGGAAAAGCGCCACGAAAATGACGGGCGTGGGCCGCTCGCCGATAATCCCTCCCTCGTTCCGGACCGCGACGCCGCCATTCCGGAAGGAACGCCGGGCGAAGCAGCGCCGGTTGCAGGCGACGGCTTTCAGCGGCCCTCCGGTGCGGTGCATCCCAATTTTCCCGATCAGGGCTCCGGGAGTTCCGGCGAGAGTGCTCTGAGTTCTTCAGATCAAACAGAGGACGAAGGCCCTACCGGCAGCGCGCACGACGCCCCCGGCCGGACGGCTGGCGAACCCGCCAAGAGCGACAATGATGCGGGCGAAAGCCAGGATGGCTCGCTCGCCCCCGACCGCGACGATCCGAAGGGTTCGGCATGAGGAACGAGGCCGCCTCAAGGGGCAACGGTGCCGCGGGGGACCGCCTGGCCGGCGAGGAGGCGCTCGGCCGCATCGTCCTTGGCGCGGTGGCCGGCTTTTGCGCGACGATGGCGATGACGGCGGCAATGCGCGCGCTGCATGCAAGGCTTGAGCCGCATGACCGCTATCCGCTACCGCCGCGCGAGATAACCGAAACGACGCTGCCTGTCGAAGGCCGCGCGGCCGGCATCGCCACCATCCTCACCCATTTCGGCTACGGCGCCGTCACCGGCGCGATCTTCGGCGCACTGCCGCGCGGCGTTCCCGGCCTCTTCTACGGCCCGGCCGTCTGGGCCGCGAGCTATCTCGGCTGGATCCCGGCCGCGAACATCCTCAAGCCAGCCACACGGCATCCGGCCGGGCGCAACCTCTTGATGCTCGCCGTGCATCTCGTCTGGGGCGGGTGCCTCGCCTTCGGCCTTCGCGAACTCGAGGCGTCGTCACGCAGCGCGTTCGGTTCCGGCCGTCTTCACGATCGACCGGAAGGAAGCCAGCGATGAGACTCGTTTTTCCCGCCTTCAGCAACGTGTTCTGGCTCGACGGCGCGCAGCCGATGCACGACTATCCCGCGCTCGAAGGCCCGCTCGAGGTCGACGTCGCCATTGTCGGCGCCGGCATGGCGGGCATGCACTGCGCCTTCCATCTGCGCAACCGCGGCCTCAAGGTGGCGGTGTTCGAGGGCAAGACGATCGGCGGGCRGGCGACCGGCCGCTCCACCGCCAAGGTCACCTCGCAGCACGGCCTCTGCTACCAGACGATCGAGCAGAAATTCGGCGCCGAACAGGCGAAGATCCACGCGCGCTGCAACGAGCAGGCGCTGCGCCGCATCGAGGAAATCTCCGGTATGATCGGCGAGGCGGCCAACTTCGAAAGCCGCGACGCCTACGTCTATGCCGAGACCGACGAGGAGGTCGAAGAGCTGCGCCGCGAGGAGAAGGCCGCTCGCGATGCCGGCATCGATGCCTCCATGGTCGACCTGGTCAAGGCGCCGGTCGAGGCGCTCGCGGCGTTAAAATTTCCCGACCAGGGCCAGTTCGACCCGTTCGGCTATTTGCAGGGGCTCGCCGCGCTGCTGCGCGACCAGATCGACTTCTACGAGGAATCGCGCGTCACGGCGATCGACTATGGCTGCCCCTGCGTGCTGCAGGTGAACGGCCACGAGGTACGCGCCGCGCATGTGGTGGTGACCACGCAGCAGCCGGTCATCCCGGAAGGCCACTTCTTCGCCAAGGCCTATCCGTTCGCGCATGTGGTGGCCGCGGCCCCGCTGCCCGACGGCGTCGTCATCGACGGCATGTTCATCAATATCAGCGAGCCGCGCCGCTCCTTGCGGACGGTCGAAATCGGCGAGGAAACCTATGTCATCGTCTCGGGCGCCGAGTTCCGCCCCGGCGAGCCGGACGAACTGCTGGAAGCGACCGAGGACCTGCTGTGGTTCCTTGCCGAGCATCTCAACATCCGCGAGCCGACGCATTTGTGGACCAACGAGGATTTCCGGCCGATGGACGGCGCGGCCTTCATCGGTCCCGCCGCCAGCGACCATCCGCGACTGCTGGTTGCCACCGGCTTTGCCGCCTGGGGCATCACCCAAGGGGCGGTTGCTGGCGAAATCCTTGCCTGCTGCGTGCGCGGCGAGGAGCATCCCGCGCTTTCCCTCTACGATTCCACCCGCCACAAGCCGATCGCCGGCGGTGGCGAGTTCGTGAAGGAAAACATGAAGGCCGGCATGCATCTCGTCGGCGACCGGGTGCTCGGCCGCAAGACGGTTGAGCTGCGCGAGATCGAGCCCGGCGAGGGCGCGGTCGTCTCGCATGGCGGCGAGAAGCTTGCCGTGCGACGCGAGGCGTCCGGCGAGGTCGTCGCGCTTAGCGCCATCTGCACGCATATGGGCTGCGTCGTCGACTGGAACGGCATCGACCGCACCTGGGACTGCCCCTGCCACGGCTCGCGCTTCGACCAGGCTGGCAACGTGCTGACAGGCCCGGCAAAGGAGCCGCTGGGGCGCCGCTCGATTCATATCGAGGTGACGGATGATGTCGCCGGCTGACCGCAAAAAAAGGACCGGCCCGAAGGGACCGGCCAGTTGGGGTCATGGGACAACTTGGGGCCATCAAGGGGGGACCACTTGGAGGGCGCCAAGGGGACCCTTGGGAGGCGGGAACGCGGACCGAACCGCGGGCGCCGCAAATTGTTCCGGGTTCATTCCGGAAATTGCCATCAGAGGCTGCATCGCAGCCGGAACGGAGGTTGAGTGATGGAAGGAGCTGACCGGCGCGTCATCATTGGCTGGCTGATGATCGGCTTTGCCCTCGGCGGTTTCTTCGACGGCATTTTGCTGCATCAGGTGCTGCAGTGGCACCACCTCCTCTCCGGCCTCGACGATCCGGCGAACCCCAACCTTCCGCTGCAGGTGCTGGCGGACGGCATCTTCCATCTCCTCATGTATGTCGTCGCCATCATCGGCACCGCGCTTGTCGTGCGGGCGCGGAAGGGACAGGGCGCGTTCGACCGCACTCCGGTCCTGAAACTCGCGCTCTTCGGCTTCGGCGCCTGGCACGTCGTCGACGCTCTTCTGTCGCACTGGCTCCTCGGCATCCACCGCATCCGCATGGACATCGACGACCCGCTCCTTTGGGACCTCGGCTGGCTGGCGGTGTTTGGCCCCCTGCCGCTCATGATCGGCTGGTGCCTGCCGCGCGGCGGCAGCGGACGGCCCCTTGCCGCATCGGTGCTCGCATTGCTGATGGCCTCGGGCCTTGCAGCCGGCCTCGGCCCTGCGCTGACCGGCCCGCAGGAGATGATCGTCGTCTTCCGCAGCGGCGTCAGCGAGGACGAGAAGATGGCGGCCCTGATGAATGCTGGCGGCAGCCTTCGCTGGAGCGATGCGAGCGGCGCTGTCTGGGGCATCAGCGACGTGCCGCTGCCGGGCATGCTCGCGCTCTATCGCGGCGGCGCGGCTCTCGTCAGTTCCACCCCGGCGCTTGCAGGCTGCCTTGCCTTCACCCGCCGCGCCTGATCCGCCCCTCTCGCGCGCATCAACCCTTGAACCCCGGCCCGGATGGTGGTCTTACAGCTGGCAGTGATTTGCCGACCAGCCGGGGATTTTTGCCATGAGCGTTTCCGAACTCTTCGACAGCAGCTCCGCCACCTCCCCGCAGCCGGAATCGATCACGATCCGCCGCCCGGACGACTGGCACGTCCACGTGCGCGACGGCGAGATGATGAAGGCGGTGCTGCCCTATACCGTGGCGCAGTTCGCGCGCGGCATCATCATGCCGAATCTCACCCCTCCGGTGACGACGGTGGACGCGGCCGCCGCCTATCGCGAGCGCATCCTCGCGGCGCTGCCTGAGGGCGCGGACTTCACGCCGCTGATGACCTGCTACCTTACCGACCACACCGACCCGGACGAGATCGAGCGCGGCTATCGCGACGGCGTGTGGCTGGCGGCAAAGCTCTATCCGGCTGGCGCCACCACCAACGCGCATTTCGGCGTCACCGACATTCCCGCACTCGCGCCGGTGTTCGAGCGCATGGAAAAGATCGGCATGGCAGTGCTGGTGCATGGCGAGGCGGTCGATCCGGAAGTCGACATTTTTGACCGCGAGCAAGTCTTCATGGAACAGAGCCTGCTGCCGCTCTTGCAGCGTCATCCGGGCCTGAAAGTGGTCATCGAGCACGCGACCACGATGGAAACGCTCGACATCGTGCGCGAGCATCAGGCACGCGCGGCCTGCACGATCACCGCGCACCACCTCGTCATCAACCGCACCTCGATCTTCCAGGGCGGCTTGCGCCCGCACCTCTACTGCCTGCCCGTCGCCAAGCGCGAGAAGCATCGCCTTGTCCTGCGACAGGCGGCGACCTCGGGCGACAGCTGCTTCATGCTCGGCACCGACACCGCGCCGCACCCGCGCAAGAACAAGCAGGCTGAATGCTGCTCGGCCGGCATCTTTTCCGGCGCGACCGCGCTGCAGACCTATGTGCAGGTGTTCGACGAGGAAGGCGCGCTGGACAAGTTCGAGGCGTTCGCGTCGTTCAACGGGGCCCGCTTCCATGGGCTTGAGCCCAACGCGGGCACGATCACGCTGGTGAAGAAGCCCTCGATGGCCCTCGCCTCCGTGCCGGTCGACGGCGAGGACGTCGTCGTCTTCCAGGGCGGCCAGCTGCTGCCCTGGTCGATCGCGGCGGAATAGGGCTCTCCCTACCCGCGACGTTTGCGATCTACGCCCTCTCCACCGCCTTCGGCGGTCCCCCTCTCCCATGAATGGGGGAGGTGGCGCGAAGCGCCGGAGGGAGCTCGCAGATCACTGGCGCAACAAGTCGTGGCTAAAAATTGGGGCGGATCCGCGGGCGCCGCTTCATTCCGGCACGATCGCCTTTTGTACAACGATTACTGTTGCATCTTTTTCAGTGGATCACGCAAAAATCCGTGCATCCTGAAAGACGTTTTGCCGTCAGTCATGATGTTAATCTTCCTGGAAAATCTGGTTCGACACACCTCACTCGGGAGGAAAGGGCAGTCGTGAGCGGCCCCCGTTGAGGCATGTGTCGCAAAGGGGGGCGTCATGAGGGGGAGTGTTCACCCGCACCGGGCCAAACGCGCGGGGCACCGCCTCAGCAGCCTGCCAGTCGTATCAGTGCAGCATCAGCCGGCTCTCGCAATTGCCGCAGGCCGGGGCTGCGCACCATCACCCCTTCGGGGCAATTACAAGAAAACACAACCGTCATATGGCCGGGTGGCACCCCAATCCGCCCGGCCAGCATGACGGCGAGCACTGAACATGACGGAGACCCCACCCGCTCCGTCATCCGCTCGCCGTTGCCGGTCACGCCGAACAGCTCACAGCTGGCCCCCATCGGCGTGACCGGCGCCTTCCTTCCCAGACATTGCACTCGCGGACCTGCCGCTACGACAGGTGCGGCAACCTCCCCATCCGCCCATGCCGCGTCCTCCCGAAGCCGCGACGATTTGCGCGGCTAACGCGGAAGTTGCCTCGGTCTAAGGAAACTGTGGATCGTTTCCGGCCACATTAATTGCGGTTCCGTAAGGGAAGCCCGCGTTAAGAAATTGGTAACCCGGGCTCACTAACCGGTTGCTGATCTCGCGCCCGGAACGATCGCAGGTTGTAGAACGATTTCCGCCGGGGCCCTTGCGCCGTCGATGCCGGGCCGCACCTGCAAGTTGTTGAGTATGGGGTATCTGGTCTGAATGCACGGACACTTCGACAAAGCCACGCCGTTTGATCCGTGGCCGAAGGATTCCGGGCAACACAGACTTACCCGCCGCGGCGGTGCCCTCTATTCCTTTCGTTCGCCTTCGGCCCAGGAATTCGCACCGGAAAACCACTGGCTGCTGGTGCTGCTGTCGCCGATCCAGCGCCTGCGGCTCGCGCTCGGCGACGACGAGCCGCGCACGACCAATGTGACCGCCGGCATGGTTTCGGTGGTGCCGGCAAGCGTTGCCTGCCGGGCGAGCTGGGGCGCCGAGCTCGAAAATGTCGTGGTGGCGATCGAGCCTTGCCGGCTGAAGGAACTCGCGGCCGAGGAATTCGGGCGCAGCGACATTGAACTTTCGCCCACCTATCCGGTGCTCGACAAGGTCGCGTTCAAGCTCGCGACGCTGCTGAAGGACGAACTGCAGGCGCCGGCGGGCAGCAACGAGCTGTTTCTGGAATCGCTGGTGACGCTGATGGGCCTGCATGCGCTGCGGACCTATTCGAACCTCAACGGCCCGAAACGGCGGGTGCGCGCGTCGCTCTCGGCCAGCGCGACTGGTCGCGTAAAAGCCTATTTGCAGGAAAATTTCCGCCGCAAGGTGACGATCCCCGAACTTGCCGCGCTCTGCGGCCTCTCCTCCGGCCATTTTTCGGAAGCCTTTGCCAGGACCTTCGGCCTGCCGCCGCACCGCTACGTGCTGGAGCTTCGGCTCGAGCATGCCGAGCGGCTGTTGCGCGAGACGGACACGCCGATTCCCGAGGTCGCGTTCCTCAGCGGATTTTCCAGCCAGAGCCACCTCACCCACATGATGCGCGCGCACCGGGGAAAAACCCCGAACAAGGTGCGTGCCGGTTAGGGACAGCTGTCCGAAAGCCGGTCACCAACATTGCCAGTTTGGCACAAGGCTCTGAATTAACTGGTTTTTTTTATCGTTAATGAAGGGTTGCGCCTTTTCTTCGGCGCCTCGCGTGCTATCTCGAAAACAGAGGCAGACACGAGGAATTGGGAATGGAGCCGCCGGCCTGGACCTGCGACGGATGCAGGGCTGAGATCGAGACGAAGGAGATCGACAGGTATCGGTGGGTGCGGGTCAACATTGCCGCCGTCGGCGGCTCGACCCGGCTCGATGCCGAATACGAGCTGTGCCCTGGTTGCCAGGCCCGCCTCGTCCGCCACGCCAACCCGCACAATTGGGAGAAGTGAGGGGGTAAGAAGGGTGGTGATCACCTTCACATGATCCGGCCACACTCGGCCCCTGTTCTTTGCCAGACAGTTGTGCGCCGGCGCCCTACGAGCCCCCTCCGGCGCTTCGCGCCACCTCCCCCATAAAATGGGGGAGGATCCGGGCCCTGCGACTGTCACGGCGATGGGTCTTACCTGCAGCACTCTGGCATAGATGCCACGGTCAAGCCGTAGAATGAGGAGGACGAGCTTCGTGCCGGGCAGAAAGTCTGGCGAGGCAGGGATGGCCGGAGAGACGGTTGGCGAAAGCGCGTTGGCTATCTGTCCCCGATCGTATGCGCCTGCTTTCCCCTACTCCTCGAACGCCTCCCCGGTCACCCGCCGACCCAGCATGAAGGCGTCGGCGACGTGGGTGAGCGGCGAAAGGTCGGCGTCGATCGAGCGGGTGGCGATCAGTTCGGCGAAGCGGCGGTAGATGGCCGAATATTCGACGTCGCCCCATTGCTGCGTTTCGCGCCCGTCAATGTGCATCTCGGCGCCGCCGGACTTCAGAAGCAGCGTCCCGGCGTCGGTTTCGACCTCGATGTCCCAGGTCTGCGGGCCGGTCTGGCGCCAGTCGAAATCGGCCTCGACCGCGAAGCCCCCCTTCCCCGCAAAGCGCAGTTTTGCCGCGATCGGCGCCTCACGCCCGTCGGGAAATTCGAGCGTCGAGGAGACGAGATGGAACGGCGCGGGCAGGATGCGCGTGACGATCGACAGCGCGTTGATGCCAGGGTCGAACACACCAAGCCCGCCCGGCTGCCAGATCCACGCCTGGCCGGGATGCCAGCGGCGCACGTCCTCCTTCCAGACGACCGAGACGTGCCGCACTCTCTTGTCCCTGAGCCACAGCCGCGCGGGCTCGACCGCGCCGGCAAAGCGCGAATGCCAGGTGGCGAACAGCGCAACGTTCCGCGCCTCGGCCATCCTCACCAGCGCCTCGACCTCGGCGATGGTCGCGCCCGGCGGCTTTTCGAGGAGGACGTGGCGGCCGGCGGCGATTGCCTTTGCCGCTGCCTCGTAGCGCGCCTGCGGCGGCATGCAGAGCGCCAGCGCCGCGATGTCCGCCCGCGCGGCCAGCAACTGGTCCAGCGTCGGAAAATTCTCGATGCCGTCGAGGCAGGAATGCGCGCTGACGGTGGCCGCCAGCCGAAAGCTGGTATTGCCGGAGATCGCCGGCACGTGCTGGTCGCGCGCGATCTTGCCGACGCCGACGATGGCGATGTCAGTGACTGTCACGGGGAACGTCCTTGCCGCGGCGGCCCTTGAGGAAGTCGAAGTCGGCGCCGGTGTCCGCCCCTTGCACGTGGTCGTGGAAGAGCCGCGCATAGCCGCTCTCCGGCCGCCTGACCGGCGGCGTCCAGGCGGCGAGGCGTGCGGCGATCTCCTCGTCCGAAACGTCCAGGTGGAGGCGCCGGTTCGGCACGTCGAGCTCGATGAAGTCGCCGGTCCTGACGATCGCGAGCGGACCGCCGACGGCGGCCTCCGGCGAAGTGTGCAGCACCACGGTGCCGTAGGCCGTGCCGGACATGCGCGCGTCGGAGATGCGGACCATGTCGGTGATGCCCTTGCGCAAAATCTTCGGCGGCAGGCCCATATTGCCGACCTCGGCCATGCCGGGATAGCCGCGCGGCCCGCAATTCTTCATCACCATGATGCAGGTTTCGTCGATGTCGAGCGCCTCATCGTTGATGCGCGCCTTGTAGTCGTCGATGTCCTCGAACACGACGGCGCGGCCGCGATGCTGCATCAAATGCGGGCTTGCCGCCGAGGGTTTCAGCACCGCGCCGTTAGGGGCAAGGTTGCCTTTCAGCACGGCGATGCCGCCATGTGAGGTGAGCGCCCGTTCGGTCGGCAGGATGACATCCTCGTTCCAGTTGCGGACGTCCTTCACCTCTTCCCAGACCGAGGCGCCGGAGACGGTGAGCGCGTCGCGGTGAAGAAGCCCCGCCTCCGCCAGCCGCTTGATGACGACCGGCAGCCCGCCCGCGTAGAAGAACTCCTCCATCAGGTATTTGCCCGACGGCATCAGGTTGACGATGGTCGGCGAGTCGCGGCCGAGCCGGTCCCAGTCGTCGAGGGTGAGGTCAATGCCGACGCGCCCGGCAAGCGCGAGGAGGTGAATGACCGCATTGGTCGAGCCGCCGATCGCGCCGTTGACGCGGATCGCGTTCTCGAACGCCTCGCGCGTGAGGATGTCGGAAGGCTTCAGGTCGTCCTTGACCATCTGCACGATGCGCCGGCCGGTCAGCTGCGCCATCACGCGGCGGCGGGAATCGACGGCGGGGATCGCGGCGTTGCCCGACAGCGCCATGCCGAGCGCTTCGGCCATCGACGCCATGGTGGAAGCAGTGCCCATGGTGTTGCAGGAGCCGGGACTGCGCGACATCGCCTGCTCGGCCTCAAGGAATTCGTCGCGGGTCATGGTGCCGGCCTTGACCGCCTCGCTCATCTGCCAGAGCGCGGTGCCGGAGCCGACCCGCTCACCGCGGAACCAGCCGTTCAGCATCGGCCCGCCGGAGACGACGATCGCCGGAATGTCGACGCTGGCCGCTCCCATCAGCAGCGCCGGCGTGGTCTTGTCGCAGCCGACCATCAGCACCACGCCGTCGAGCGGGTTGGCGCGCAGCGCCTCCTCGACGTCCATAGCGGCGAGGTTGCGGTACATCATCGCCGTCGGGCGCAGCGCGCTTTCGCCGGTGGAGAATACCGGGAACTCGAGCGGCAGGCCGCCTGCCTCGTAGATGCCGTTCTTGACGCGCTGGGCAAGGTCGCGCAGGTGCGCGTTGCACGGCGTCAGCTCCGACCAGGTGTTGCAGATGCCGATCACCGGGCGGCCGTCGAACAGGTCGGCCGGCAATCCCTGGTTCTTCATCCAGGAGCGATGGTAGATGTGGTCGCGGCTGGTGCCACCGAACCATTCCGCCGAGCGCAGCTTGCGCGGCCATTCGGCCTTCCTGAAGCCCATGTCTTACGCCTTGTTCTTGTTGTAGACGTCGAAGATGACGGCGGCGAGCAGCACCAGGCCCTTGATGACCTGCTGGTAGTCGATGCCGATGCCGAGGATCGACATGCCGTTGTTCATCACGCCCATGATGAAGGCGCCGACCACCGCGCCGACGATGGTGCCGACGCCGCCCGACATCGACGCGCCGCCGATGAAGACGGCCGCGATCACGTCGAGCTCGAAGCCGAGGCCAGCCTTGGGCGTTGCCGTGTTGAGGCGCGCGGCAAAGACGAGACCGGCCAGCGCCGCCAGCATGCCCATATTGGCGAAGGTGAGGAACACCAGCCGCTCGGTGCGGATGCCCGACAGCTTGGCCGCCTTCTCGTTGCCGCCGATCGCGTAGATGCGCCGGCCGACCGTGGTGCGGTTGGCGATGAAGGAATAGATCGCGATCAGGAGCGCCATGACGATGAAGACGTTCGGCAGGCCGCGGAACGACGCCATCAGGTAGCTCATGTAGGCGATCGCGCAGAAGATCAGCGCGTTCTTGATGGTGAAGACCGCGAAGGGTTCCTCGACCAGCCCGCGCCGCTGTTCCTGCCGCCGGTTGCGGATGGCGAGGTAGAGGAGCAGCACCGCGAAGCCGAGGCCGACCAGCAGCGAGAACAGGTTGATGCCCTCGGCGCCGAACAGGTCGGGCAGGAAGCCGGAGGCGATCAGCTGGAAGGTGGGCGGGAACGGCCCCACCGACTGGCCGGCAAGCAGCCACAGCGTCAGGCCCTTGAACACCAGCATGCCCGCAAGCGTGACGATGAAGGAGGGGATGCGGAAATAGGCGATCCAGTAGCCTTGCGCCGCGCCGATCGCCGCGCCCACCGCGAGGCACACAATCGCCGCCAGCACGAAGTTGACGTGCCACTGCACGATCATCACCGCCGCCAGCGCACCGATGAAGCCGAGCACCGAGCCGACCGAGAGATCAATGTGGCCGGAGACGATCACCAGCAGCATGCCCACCGCCATGATGACGATGTAGCTGTTCTGCAGCATCAGGTTGGTGAGGTTGACCGGGCGCAGCAGGATGCCGCCGGTGGCGAACTGGAAGAAGGCCATGATCACGACCAGCGCGATCAGGATGCCGTATTCGCGCATGTTGGCGCGCCAAAAATGCTGGTTCCTCGTGCGGTCGGCCGCCTCGGGCCTTGCGGACGTGATGGTCTGATCCATGGGCTACCCGCCTGCCTTGATGATCATGGACATGATCTTTTCCTGGGTCGCCTCTGCGGTCGGCAGCTCGCCGACGAAGCGTCCCTTGTTCATGACGTAGAGCCGGTCGGTGATGCCGAGCAGCTCCGGCATTTCCGACGAGATGACGATGATCGACTTGCCGCTTTGGGCGAGGTCGCGAATGATCGTGTAGATCTCGAACTTAGCGCCGACGTCGATGCCGCGCGTCGGCTCGTCGAGGATCAGGATGTCGGGGTCGGCGAACAGCCACTTCGACAGCACCACCTTCTGCTGATTGCCGCCGGAAAGGTTCACCGCCGACTGCTCGATGGTGGGCGTCTTGATGTTGATGCGCCGGCGGTACTCTTCCGCCACCTCGCCCTCGCGGTGGCGGTCGATGACGCCCGAATTGGCGACGCCTTCGAGATTGGCGAGCGGAACGTTGCGGCGGATGGTCTGGTCGAGCACGAGGCCGTAGGACTTGCGGTCCTCGGTGGCGTAGGCGAGCCCGGCATTGATCGCGGCCGGCACGGTCGAAAGGTCGACCTTCTCGCCGGCAATGAAGGCTTCGCCGCCGGCATAGCGGCCGTAGGAGCGGCCAAACAGGCTCATGGCGAGTTCGGTGCGCCCGGCCCCCATCAGCCCGGCAATGCCGAGCACCTCGCCGCGGCGCAGGTGGAAGCTGACATTGTCGACCACCTTGCGGTCCTGGTCGATCGGGTGGAAGACGGTCCAGCCCCGCACCTCGAACATGGTGTCGCCGATGCGCGGCTCGCGCGGCGGGTAGCGGTCGGTGAGCGAGCGGCCGACCATATCGCGGATGACGCGGTCCTCCGGCACGGGCCCGGCGGAACAGTCGAGCGTCGAGACGGCGCGGCCGTCGCGCAAAACGGTGATGTTGTCGGCAACCTTGGAGACCTCGCTCAGCTTGTGCGAGATCAGGATCGAGGAAATGCCGCGGGCGCGGAACTCGCGCAGCAGTTCAAGCAGCGCGTCGCTGTCCTTCTCGTTGAGCGAGGAGGTCGGCTCATCGAGGATCAGCAGCCGCACCTCGCGCGATAGCGCCTTGGCGATCTCGACCAGCTGCTGCTTGCCGAGGCCGAGATGCATGACCTTGGTTTCGGGGCGCTCGTCGAGCCCGACGCGTTCGAGCAATTCGCGCGTGCGCCGGTTGGTCTCCTGCCAGTCGATGATGCCGTTCTTCGCGCATTCCTTGCCGAGGAAGATGTTCTCGGCAATCGACAGAAGCGGCACCAGCGCCAGCTCCTGGTGAATGATGATGATGCCCTCGCGCTCGGAGTCGGCAATGCCGCGGAAGGCCTTGACCTCGCCCTCGTAGACGATGTCGCCCTCGTATTCGCCATGCGGGTAGACGCCGGAGAGGATCTTCATCAGCGTCGACTTGCCGGCGCCGTTCTCGCCGACCAGCGCGTGGATCTCGCCGCGGCGCACCGAGAACGAGACGTTGTCCAGCGCCTTCACGCCCGGAAACGTCTTGGAGATGTTGCGCATCTCGAGGATGGTTTCGCTCACGGCCATGCTCCGGCAAGGTTCAGCCAGCCGGCAGGCCCCGGCACGAGCCGGGACCCGCCGCCGTCCGGGGAGGACTATTCGATCTCCGACGCCTTGTAGTAACCGGTGTCGATCAGGGCCTGACGCCAGTTCTCCTTCGTCACCGGAACCGGCTCGAGCAGGTAGGACGGCACCACCTTGACGCCATTGTCATAGGTCTTGGTGTCGTTGATCTCCGGCTCTTTGCCGCCGAGCACCGCGTCGACCATGCCGACCGTGACGCGGGCAAGTTCGCGCGTATCCTTGAAGATGGTCGAGTACTGGTCGCCGCGCAGGATCGCCTTCATCGACGGGACCTCGGCGTCCTGGCCGGTGACGATCGGCATCGGCATGTCGCCGGAGCCATAGCCGACGCCCTTGAGCGACGAGATGATGCCGATGGACAGGCCATCATAGGGCGACAGCACGCCGTGGACGCGGTCGTCGGTGTAGTTGGCGGACAACAGGTTATCCATGCGCGACTGCGCGACCGAGCCGTCCCAGCGCAGCGTGCCGACCGTCTGCATGCCGGTCTGGCCGGACTTGATGACGATGTCGCCGGCATCGATCAGCGGCTGCAGCACCGACATGGCGCCGTCGTAGAAGAAGTAGGCGTTGTTGTCGTCGGGCGATCCGCCGAACACTTCGACGTTCCACGGCTTCACGTCGCCGAAGCGCTCCTTGAGGCCGGCGACCAGCGTCTCGGCCTGCTGCACGCCGACCTTGAAGTTGTCGAAGGTGGCGTAGTAGTCGACCGCGTCGCTGTCGCGGATCAGGCGGTCATAGGCGATCACCTTGATGCCGGCGGCCTTGGCGTTGGCGAGCGCGTTCGACAGCGTGGTGCCATCGATGGCGGCGATGACCAGCACGTTGGCGCCCTTGGTGATCATGTTCTCGATCTGGGCGAGCTGGTTCGGGATGTCGTCTTCGGCGTATTGCAGGTCGGTCGCGTAGCCGGCTTCCTTGAACTGGTCGACCATCGAGTGGCCGTCCGAGATCCAGCGGGCTGACGACTGCGTCGGCATGGCGATGCCGACCAGGCCTTTCTCCTGCGCCCATGCAGGGATGGAAAACAGGCTTGCACCAAGAAGTGTCGCCGCCAGAGCGGCCTTGAACAGTCTCATGGCTTTTCCTCCCAGAAGTGGCCAGCTCTCTCCTCTGCCAGCCTGTGTCCGAACGTCGTCGGTTCCTCAGCGATAGAAGGCAGTGATATGACGGTCAAATTCCGTCTTGGCTGACTGATATGCCCAGTCGGGCATGTCTCTCAGCGCTCCGCCTCAATCATCACTGCCGGCTCCGGCACGCCCTTGCCGGCTTCCGGCACGACGTAGACCAGCCCGTCCGCAAGGCGGGGTTCCTCGAGGTCCTGGCGGGCGCTGGTGACATAGAGCGTGCGGAAGTCGAGCCCGCCAAAGGCAAGGCACGAGGTGTTGGTCGGGGGCAGCGCGATCACATGTTCGAGCTTGCCTTCGCGGGAGTAGCGCGCAACGCGCGAGGCGCCCCATTGCGCGTTCCAGAAGCAGCCATTGGCGTCCACCACCGCGCCGTCCGGGTGCAGCGCCTCGGCGGATAGATCGAGGAAGACCTCCCTGTCGCCCTCCGGCCAGCCCTCGGCATCGAGCTTCACCGTGTAGACGATGCCTTCGTGGGTATCCGCGAAGTAGGCGCGGCTGCCGTCGGGTGCGAAGCAGATCGCATTCGGGATGGTGATGCCGCCGAACAGCGGCTCGACGCGTCCCTCGTGGAAGCGGTAGATCGCGCCCCTCCCCTCCTCGGCCTTCTTGCCCATGGTGCCGATCCAGAAGCCGCCCTTCGGGTCGGCGCGGCCGTCATTGGAGCGGGTGCCCGGCACGTCCGCCTCGAGCGGCGCAAGATGCGTGCGTTCGCCGCTCTCGATGTCGAACAGGAAGAGCTGCGTTTCGCTCGCGATAATCAGCCGGTTCTCATCGACCCAGCCGGCGGCCGAGACGCACTCGCCGAACTCCCAAGCAAATTCCTGGTCGCCCCGGCGCGACAGCAGCTTGCCGGCGAGAATGTCGAACCAGAACAGCTGCATGCGCAGCGGGTGCCAAAGCGCGCCCTCGCCCAGCAGGCATGGCCGCTCGTCGTAGATGGTCGCACCGTTGTTCATGTCCGTGCCTCGCCGAATGCGGTGAGCCTCAGCAGGCCCTTCTGCAGCAGGATGAACACCAGCAGCAGCAGGCCGATGACGATCTTGGTCCACCAGCTCGACAGCGTGCCGTCGAAGACGATGTAGGTCTGGATCAGGCCCATGGTGAGGACCCCGAACAGCGTGCCGATGACATAGCCCGCGCCGCCGGTGAGGATCGTGCCGCCGATCACTACCGCGGCGATTGCCGTCAGCTCCGTGCCCACGGTCGCCAGCGGATAGCCGGAGCCGGTGTAGATGGAGAAGACGATGCCGGAGAGCCCCGCCATCAGGCCGGAGAAGGCGTAGATGAGCACCGTCGTGCGCCCCACATTGACGCCCATCAGCCGCGCGGTCTGCTCGCCGCCGCCGAGCGCGAACACTGCCGCGCCAAAGCGGGTGCGGTGCGCGATGATCGCGCCGACGAGCACGGAGATCAGCATCAGCACGCCGATCAGCGTCAGCCGCCCCTTGCCCGGCATCAGCCAGTAGGCGCTCGTCAGCATCGAATAGAACGGATGGCTGATGGCGACGGAGTCGATCGTCATCATGTAGGCGACGCCCCGCGCCAGGAACATGCCGGCGAGCGTGACGATGAAGGCGGGCATGGCAAGCGCATGGATCAGCCAGCCCATCGCCGCGCCGAACGCCGTGGTGATGATGAGCAGCAGCGCAAACACCGCGAGCGGATGCAGGCTGGCATCGCGCAGCATGACGGCGATGAACACGCCGGAGAAGGCAATCACCGAGCCGACCGACAGGTCGATGCCGCCGGACAGGATGACGATGGTCATGCCCACCGCGACGATGCCGAGATAGGCGTTGTCGGTCAAAAGGTTGCCGATCACCCGTGTCGACAGCATCGCCGGGAACTGCAGGTAGCTGATGAGGTAGCCGACAAGGAAAATGCCGATCGTAGCCAGCAGCGGGTAAAGGCGCGGGTTGATGCTCATGGCGTCTCGCTCCGCACATTGGCGCGCCGGGCCTTCACCAGCGACTTGAGGAACAGCCAGTCGGCCGCAAGGTTTGGCGACTGCAGCACCAGGATGACCAGCACCAGCACCGCCTTGATGACGAGGTTGTATTCGGACGGGAAGCCCGACAGCATGATGCCGGTGTTGATCGTCTGGATGATCAACGCGCCGATCATGGTGCCGGCGATGGAGAAGCGCCCGCCGAGCAGCGAATTGCCGCCGATGACGACGGCGAGGATCGCGTCGAGCTCGAGCCACAGCCCGGCATTGTTGGCATCCGCCCCACGAATGTCGGCGGTGGCGACAATTCCGGCCAGCGAGGCGCAGAAGCCGGATGCCATGTAAACGGCGATCAGCAGCACCGTCGCGTTGACGCCGGCGAGCGCGCTTGCCGCGCGGTTGATGCCCGTCGCCTCGATCAGCATGCCGAGCGCCGTGCGCCGCATCAGCAAGGCGACGACCACCGCCGTCGCGATCCAGAGGATGGTCGGGAACGGAATGCCTAGCACCGAGCCGGAACCGGCGAAGGCGAGGTTGGGATCGGAGAAGGTGAGAATGCGCCCTTCGGTGATCAGCTGGGCGATGCCGCGCCCGGACGTCATCAGGATCAGCGTCGCCACGATCGGCTGGATGCCGACGATGGCGACGAGACAGCCGTTCCAGAGACCTGCCAGCAGCCCGGCGCCGATCGCCAGCCCCACCGCGCCAGCAAGGCCATAGCCGGAGGTGATCGCCCAGGCGGCCACCGCGCCGGAAATCGCCATCACCGTGCCGACGGAAAGGTCGATGCCGCGCGTGGCAATCACCAGTGTCATGCCGACGCCAAGCAGCGCCACCGGCGCCGAACGCTTGAGCACGTCGACCACCGGGCCGACGAAGCGCGTGCCGTCGAAGCCGATGGCAAGGAAATTCGGGAAGAACACCGTGACCAGCAGCACCACGAGGGCCAGCGTCACCAGTTGCGGAGTGATGCGCCTGAAGGTCTGGCCCATCATGCCGCCTCGGTATGGCTGGCCGCGCCCGGCTGGGCAATGGCGTGAACGATGGCCTCGCTGGTGATCCGGTCGCCCGAAAGCTGCGCGACATGGCGGCGGTCGCGCACCACGATCACGCGGTCGCAGGCGGCGACCAGCTCGTCGAGTTCGGACGATATGAGGAGGACTGCCATTCCCTCCCTCGTGATCTCATGGATGAGGCGCAGGATTTCGGCATGCGCGCCGACGTCGATGCCGCGCGTCGGCTCGTCGAGGATAAGGAAGCGCGGGTTCATTGCAAGCCAGCGCGCCAGAACCACTTTCTGCTGGTTGCCGCCCGAAAGCTCGCCCACCGGCTTGTCCGCGCTCGACGTGCGGATGTCGAGCAGGCGGATGTAGTGCTCGGCCAGCCGCTCCTGTTCGGCGCGCGACAGGGGCGCTGCCCAGCCGCGCCGCGCCTGCAGCGCGAGGATGATGTTTTCGCGCACGGACAGCTCGGCGACGATGCCGTCCACCTTGCGGTCCTCCGGCGTGAAGCCGAAGCCGGCGGCAATCGCCTCGCGCGGATTGCCGTGGGAAATGCGTCCCGTGTCGTCCTGAGCCGCGCCGGTCGAGGCGCTGCGTACGCCGAAGATGAGTTCCGCCGTTTCGGTGCGCCCGGAGCCGAGGAGCCCCGCAAGCCCGATCACCTCGCCCTTGCCGACCTCGAGATTGAACGGCTCGATCACGCCCTTGCAGCCGAGCTGCTCGAACCGCAGCATCGGCTTCTGGTCCTTGCTGTTGCTGGCGGTGCGCTGCTCGCGCGCCGTTTCCTCCAGCTCGCGGCCGAGCATGTAGGAGATGAGCCTGAGCCGATCGATGTCGCGGGTGCGCTCGGTGACGATCTTGCGGCCGTTGCGCAGCACGGTCAGCCGGTCGCTGAGTTCAAAGACCTGGTCGAGGAAGTGCGAGACGAAGATGATGCCGAGCCCCTGCTCGCGCAGCTTGCGCACGATGGAAAACAGCATCTTCACCTCGGCGGCATCGAGGCTCGCCGTCGGCTCGTCGAGGATCAGCACCTTGCCGGAAATCTCGACCGCCCGCGCGATCGCGACGATCTGCCGGATCGCCACCGAATAGGCGCCGAGATCGCGTTCCACGTCGATGTCGATACCGTATTGCGCGAGCAACTCGCGCGCCTTCGCCGACTGCGCCTTGCGGTCGACCATGCCGAAGCGGCGCGGCTCGCGGCCGAAGGTTAGGTTCTGCGCGACGGTGAGGTTCGGCAGAAGGTTCACTTCCTGATAGACGGTGCCGATGCCAAGCGCCTGCGCCTCCGCCGTCGAGGCCGGATCGATCGGCGCGCCATCGAGCAGAATCTCGCCGGCATCGCGCCTGTAGGCGCCGGTCAGGCACTTGATGAGGGTCGACTTGCCGGCGCCGTTTTCGCCGAGCAGCGCATGCACCTCGCCGGCGGCGAGGTCGAAATCGACGCCCTGCAGCGCCTTGGTGCCGGGAAATTCCTTCGAGAGCGAGCGGATGGACAGGAGCATCGGCTTCCTTTCGTGCAGGAACCGGGGCGTCAGAAAAACGCCCCGGTCCGGTCTGCTCTTGGCCCTGGGCTTAGTAGCCGAGGTCCTTGCGCCGCTCGTACTCGCCTTGCGGATCATCCGCCTGCGTGTAGAGCTTCGACTCCGTCTGGATGAACTTCGGCGGCACGGTGCCGTCCTTCCAGAACTTCTCCAGCGCATCGAAGGCCGGGCCCGCCATGTTCGGCGTCAGCTCGACGGTGGCATTCGCCTCACCGGCGGCCATGGCCTGGAAGATGTCCGGCACCGCGTCGATCGAGACGATCTTGATGTCCTGGCCGGGCTTGAGGCCCGCTTCCTTGATCGCCTGGATGGCGCCGATCGCCATGTCGTCATTGTGGGCATAGAGCGCGCAGATGTCCTTGCCGCCGCCTTCGGCCTGAAGGAAGCTTTCCATCACGGTCTTGCCCAGCGCGCGGGTGAAGTCACCGGTCTGGCTGCGCACGATCTCGATGTTCGCCTTGCCGGCGATGCCATCGCGGAAACCCTTGGCGCGGTCGATGGCCGGCGACGAACCGGTCGTGCCCTGCAGCTCGACGACGCGGCACTTGTCGTCGCCGACTTCCTTGGCGAGCCATTCGCCGGCGACCTTGCCCTCATGGACGAGGTCCGAGCCTACCGCCGTCAGGTACAGATCGTCGGACGAGTCGACCTGACGGTCGAGCAGCACCACCGGGATCTCGGCTTCCTTGGCTTCCTGCAGCACGGCATCCCAGCCGGTCGCCACCACTGGCGCGAGCAGGATCGCGTCGACGCCCTGGGCGACGAACGAGCGGATCGCGGCGATCTGGTTCTCCTGGCGCTGCTGCGCGTCGGAGAATTGCAGCGTGTAGCCGCGTTCCTCGGCCTGTTGCTTGGTCAGCGTCGTCTCGGCGGCGCGCCAGCCCGATTCCSAGCCGATCTGCGAGAAACCGATGGTCTGCGCCGATGCACCGACCGAAAGAGCAAGGAGCGCGGCTCCTGCCAAAAGCATTCTGGTCATGATGATCCTCCACCTTGGTTCTGCTGGCCGCGGGGCGACCAGCTGCCTCATTTCATGGGGCCCGTCAGCGCCGGCACCATTTGCGCGTCCGGACCGGCGCGAACGCCGGTCCGATCCTCCCCTTCGCGTCGCGGATGCCGTTCCTCCCCGGCGGCCGCAGCTTCAGAAAGCTCTCAAAGCACTTGCACCTCTTGCCTTTCCGCCACCGGCGGCGCCGCCTCGAACTTGAGCGCATTGCGCAGCGGATAGCCGAACACCGGCGCCTCGATCTCGAACACGTCGCCGTCCTGCGTCGCGATCCCGTCGGCGTAGGACAAGGTCGCCGTGCCGAACATGTGCACATGCACGTCGCCCGGCTGGCGGAAGATCTCGTACTTGAAGTGATGGTGCTCGAGATTGGCGATCGAGTGGGACATGTTCGCTTCGCCCGACAGGAACGGCTTCTCGAAGATCACGTCCCGGCCGCGGCGAATGCGGCTCACCCCCTCCACGCTCGCCGGCAGCGGCCCGACGAGAAGCTCCGGGCCGACGGAGGCCTGCCGCAGCTTGGAATGGGCGAGATAGAGATAGTTCTTGCGCTCCATCACATGGTCGGAAAACTCGTTGGCGAGCGCGAAGCCCACCCGGCAGGGATTGCCGTTGCGGTCGATGACATAGATGCCAGCGATTTCCGGCTCTTCGCCGGCGTCATCGGCAAAGGGCGGGCGCACCAGCGTCGCGCTCGGCGCAATCAGCGCGTGGCCGTTGCCCTTGTAGAACCATTCCGGCTGCACGCCCGGCCCGCCATTGGCGGGCTTGCCGCCTTCGAGCCCCATGCGGAACATGCGCATGGAGTCGGTCTCGTCCTGCGTCGGCTTGGAATGCATCGCCGCGCGGGTCGCGGCGGAGCCGAGATGGGTAAGGCCGGTGCCGGTGACATGCAGGTGCGCGGGATCGGGATGAAGGACCGGCGGCAGCACCCGCCCCTCCTCGCAGAGAGCAGCGAGGTCGACCGCGCCGTTAAGGCCGAGGTCGATGACATGGTCCTTGAGCACGACCCCGTTGTTGGCGCAGTGCATCGCCAGGTCGTAGAGGCTCGCGTCGGTCGCGACCTCGTAGGCTTCGGTACCTTCGCGCGCGACAACCTGGATGCGGCCGTCGTCGCGGCGGAATTGCGATAGCAGCACTGACTTCCTCCCGTGCGTGATCTTCCTTCGCCACACCGGCCCGCGTCCTCCAGCGGGTGTCGCCGGCGCGCCGTGCGATCATCGGCAGAACAGGTAGCACTCGCTGTTATACTATGGAAATTCCGTTATTCGAGGGAGACATACCGAAGATTACATATCCCTGTTTTCAGCGCACCTTTGCGCGGACTTCGGGCGAAGCCCAGTTGCGCAGCGAAAAATCCTGCGGAATTGTAATATTCATCGGGAACAACTTTCCCGGCAGTGAGATAGCAAGGCGGTCATATCATGCCCTACTCCGATCCCCGGCACGGCCAGCATGTCCTTGTCAGAAAAGGGCTGAAGTTCTCGCACCTGCGGCTTCTGGCGGTGCTGCGCGAGACGGGGCAGATCAACGCGGCGGCGCAGCAGGTGGGCATGACGCAGCCCGCCGCCTCGCGGCTTCTCGCCCAGCTGGAGGAGATGATCGGCGCGCCTATCTTCCGCCGCCACGCGCGCGGCGTCTCGCTCACCGAGGCCGGCATCATCATGGCCGACCAGGCCATCCGCACGCTGCGCGAGCTCGATCTTTCGCAGGAGCGGGTGCTGCAGGCGGTCCAGGGCACGCGCGGTCTCGTGCGCATCGGCTCCGTCACCGGCCCGTCGCTGGAGCTGATCCTGCCGCTGGTGCGCGAGATGCGCGTCTCGGCCCCGGCGGTCGAGCTTGCGGTGACGGTCGACACCTCGAACAAGCTCGCCGAGGCGCTGGTTGCCGGCGACCTCGACTTCTATGTGGGCCGCATTCCCGAAGGCGCCGACGCCCAGCCATTCTGGCTCTGCGACATCGGCTACGAGCCGATCGGCCTTGTCGTGCGCGCCGACCATCCGCTGACGCGGGTGGAAAACCTCACGCTCGAACAGTGCGTCGAATATGACTGGGTCACGCAACCGCCCGGCGGCCTCTTGCGGCGCACCGCCGAGGATTATCTGCTCTCGCACGGGCTGCAGCTGCCGCGCCGCATTCTTGCAACGGCGTCCACCCTCTTCACCCTCGCACTGGTGCAGAAGACCAACGCCATCGCGCCGCTGGCCCGCGCCGTCGCCGAGTTTTTCATCGATTCCAGCGGCCTTGGCAGCCGCCTTGCGATCCTGCCCGTCGCGCCCGACCTGATCGTGAAAACCTACAGCGTCATCCGCCGCCAGGAGCAGGACCTGTCACCGGCAGCGCAATCCATCCTCAACGCGCTCCTCAAACGTGCCCGTGCGAGCCGGGCGATGCAGGAACAGCGGGGAGTGGCGGAATAGCAGCAGACAAAAGAGGCCGCGCAAGGCGGCCTCTGGATTTGATGGAGGTGTTCTTCCCGATCGTCAGATCGCCGAGCAGATGTACTTCATCTCGAGATATTCCTCGATGCCGTACTTCGAGCCCTCGCGGCCGAGGCCGGATTGCTTGACGCCGCCGAAGGGCGACATCTCGTTCGAGATGAGGCCGGTGTTGTGGCCGACCATGCCGTATTCGAGGCCTTCGGAAACACGYACCGCGCGGGCGTGGTCCYTSGTGTAGAAATAGGCGGCAAGGCCGTAGATCGTGTCGTTGGCRAGYGCCACGACTTCKTCYTCSGTGTCGAAGGCAAAGAGCGGGGCGAGCGGGCCAAAAGTCTCCTCGCGGGTCACCGCCATGTCGGAGGTAACGCCRGTSAGAACCGCCGGCTGCAGCATCAGGCCGCCRAGGCGCTTGCCGCCGGCAACGAGCTTCGCGCCCTTCGACACCGCATCCTCGATRTGSGCCTCGACCTTCTGGATCGCCTTTTCCTCGATCATCGGGCCGATCTCGGTGCCGGCCTCAAGSCCRTTGCCGACCTTGAGCGCTTCAACGCGKGCGGCGAGCTTTGCCGCAAAGGCGTCATAGACGCCGCGCTGGACATAGATGCGGTTGGCGCAMACGCAGGTCTGGCCCGCRTTGCGGAACTTKGCGATCATCGCGCCATCGACSGCSGCRTCSAGATCGGCATCGTCGAAGACGATGAACGGCGCATTGCCGCCRAGYTCGAGCGACAGCCGYTTGATGGTCGAMGCGCTCTGCTCCATCAGCACGCGGCCGACCTCGGTCGAGCCGGTGAAGGARAGCTTGCGCACGGTTTCGGAGTCGGTCAGCACCTTGCCGATGACGCGGCTSGAACCCGTCACGAACTGCAGCACGCCYGCMGGAATGCCAGCGCGCTCGGCYARMACRCCRAGGGCAAGRGCRGTRAGCGGSGTSARGTCCGCCGGGCGCACGATCATGGTGCAGCCTGCGGCMAGYGCSGGAGCTGCCTTGCGGGTGATCATCGCCGCCGGGAAATTCCACGGGGTAATCGCAGCGGTGACGCCCACCGGCTGG